>NZ_JBEVLO010000439.1:0-11074 GCF_040509115.1 Mycobacterium sp.
GGTGCGCACTGCGTTCGATCAGATCGCCAGCGCCGCAATGGACCTGCTCCTCGGTGAAGGCAACGGGTCGCCTTCCATCAGAAAGGCGCTACCGACGCTGATACCCCGGCAGTCGTCCGGCCGGCGCCAGTGAACCTGGGGCGCGCCGAGCCGAAGGCATCGTGGGGCGATGTCCGGTCGTGTGCAGGTCGCCGACGGTGGTCTCGGGTCGGACCGCCCGTCGGTGGCACAGGCTGACCCACCGGTTGTGCATGATCCGCATAGCCACGCCTCGACGTTGGTCCCGTCATCGCATGATTGAAAGCCTTTGTGCGCCAGCAAAATCGTATCTTGCAGAAGCTCTTCGGGAAGCCAGAGTCGGGGCGTCAACCGGCGAACGTGTGGGGCGCCGTCCGCGCCCACCCGGGATCGCCGGTCGCCGCGTACCGGACCCAGGCCCCGTGCAATTCGTCCGCCAACGATTGCGGCGGTGCCTGCGGGCCGAGCAGGCCGTCAGGCCCACCCAGCGTGGGTTCGTGCAGACAGTCGAAGACGAACGGCAGTTCGACGGTGTGCGCGGCACCCAACCGACCGCCGAGAGCCTCTGAGCGCCAGATGAAGCGGTACTCGTGCAGTTCCGCCGCGGACTGTGACCTGTGTGCGTCGATGAGACGTCGCGTACCCGCACCGAACAGAGCATCGCCGAGCAGGGCGGACCGGATCTCGCCCCATGTCCAATTGGGTTGACGGGTGCGCAGTTCGGCGACCGTAGCGTCGGGGTTGACGTGAGTTCGGCCGGCCAGTTCGCGTACGTCACTCTCGGAGGAGCTATCCAGTTCACGGCGCGGTGCCAGATAGAGGTTGCCCTCCTCGGCATTGGTGCCGATGAGGATGGGGATCTGTGCCCCGATTCCGGATGCGATGGCATCGGCGGGCTGTTGCTCCAACACCACGCTGAAGGGGCTGAGCCCGACGAGCGGGTCGAAGCGGCGGGATGTTCGCAACTCGACGCCGGAGAGCTGGGCGCCGAGGTCGACCAGCTCCCCATCGGATAGTGCCCCGAGTGCGGCGGGGTCTGCCGCGGCGCCGAGGAGGACCCCAACGCGATGGGTTACCCGCCCCGCCTGTTCGTGGTCGAATGCTCCGGTTCCATTGCCGCTCTGCATGATTGCCCGCCGTACTAGCGTTCCTATGTCGGGGGTGGCGAGGAGCGCGGCAACCAGGGTGGCCCCGGCCGACTGCGCGAACAGGGTTACGTTGTCGGGGTCGCCGCCGAAGGCTTCGATGTTGGTCTGCACCCACTGCAGCGCGGACCGCACGTCGAGCAATCCGCGGTTGGGTGGTGCCCCAGGCAAGTCGAGAAAGCCGATGACACCCAGCCGGTAGGTCACCGTCACCAGCACCACACCGTCGCGGGCGAAGGCGGCCCCGTCATAAAGCGGTGACCGGGTGCTGCCGGAGATGAATCCACCGCCGTGCACGAAGACCATCACCGGTCGTCGGGTGCCGGCCCTCGGCGCCCACACGTTGACGCGGAGATAGTCCGGATCGCCCATCTGTATGGTTCCGAAGTACGGGGCCATGTTCAATGCGCCAAATCCGGTGCGGGCCTGCTGCGGTGAGGCCGGCCCGGGTCGTCTGGCGTCGCGGATTTCGGTCCAGTCCGCATGCGGCTTGGGCTCGGCGAACCGATTGGCGCCTGTCGGCGGGGCGGCGTACGGAATGCCGAGGAACACCGTCCCCGCGGCTGTTTTCGATCCCTGAACGCGACCGGATGCGGTGGTGACGACCAGTTCAGCCACGGGTCACCCGCGCGAAGTCAGCCCACTGCGTGACCGCGAACCCGTCACCGTGATGGCGAATCTCGGCTGCGCCGTGGCCGCCGAGATGGGCCGGGAACACCAGTGTGTTGGTGTCCGCGGCATTCCCGAGGACCCGACGGCGGGTGGCCCTGGCCTCGGTCGGGTCCTCGCAAAAGCAACTGTTGACGTCCGGCTCGCTCAATTGCAGCGCGGTGTGCAGCAGGTCGCCCACGAAAACTGCTCGGTCGCTGCCGGATTTGAGGGTGAGCACTGATGACCCCGGTGTGTGACCGGGGGCGGGGTCCAGTCGCAGGTTGTCGTCGATGTGTTGGTGTGTGTCCCACAAGTCCACCAGCCCGGCCTGGTACACCGGCGCAACGCTGTCCTCGAAGACGATGCGGCTGGCGTCACCCAGCCGGGAGGAGTGTCCGTTGGCGGGATTCCAGAACTCGAAATCGGCAAGAGGCATTACGTATCTGGCGTTGGGAAAGGTCGGAACCCACTGCCCGTCGTCCAGGACGGTGTTCCACCCGACGTGGTCGTTGTGCAGATGGGTGTTCACCACGACGTCGACCTCCTCGGGGCGGACCCCCGCTCGCGCCAAATTGCCAAGAAAGTCGGTTTCGAGGCCGTCCCATACGGTGCCGGGACGTTGCTTGAGATTTCCGGCGCCGGTGTCCACGAGGACGGTCATGCCGTTGCTACGCAGCACCCATGTCTGGAGGGCCGACACACACATCCCCAGGCCAGGGTCGTAGAAATCGGGAACCAGCCAGTCCTGGTTCGACTCCCACGATTCGGGGCGGCTGTCTGGGAAGAAGCTCGCCGGCGACAGTTCGACCGATCCGAAGTACTCCATGACACGGGTGACCGAGACGTCACCCAATACGATTTCGTTCATGCGTCCCAGCGTCGGGCGCATCCGGCGCGGCAACCAGCCCCAGTCGTGCCTATCACTGAGAGGGTCAGGCAAGCACGGACACCGCGGCTCGTAGTGGGCGCATAGTGGAGGGATGACCTACACCAGTCTCGGGGAGTTCCTCCGAGCCCGGCGGGCTCAGGTGGATCCGCACGACGTCGGACTCACCATGGTCGGCGGACGACGCCGCGTCGCCGGACTGCGCCGCGAAGAACTCGCCCAGTTGGCCGGAGTCAGCGCGTCCTACTACACCCGCCTCGAGCAAGGGCAGTCCGTGAATGCCTCCGACACGGTCCTTGACGCGATCGGCAGGGCACTGCGCCTCGACGATCACGAGCTGCAGCACTTGCACACGCTCGCACACGCCCGGCCCCCACGGCCTAGCCGGGTACGCACCGAACGCATCGACCCGTTGACCCTGGACCTGCTGAATTCCCTGACCGATCTGCCCGCCCTGGTGGTGGGTCTTCGCCTCGACGTCCTGGCCTGGAATCCACTGGGACATGCCCTCTTGGCGGGTCACCTGGACCGCGAGGCGGTGAACCGGCCCGCGGAGCGACCCAATCTGGCGCGAATGCTGTTCCTGGACTGCCATACCCGCGAGTTGTACGTCGACTGGCAGCGCAAGGCACGCGCGGTCGTTGGCAATCTCCGCCTCGTCGCGGGCCGCCATCCCGACGACCCCGCCCTCGCGGCCCTGATCGGCGAACTGTCCATGAAGAGCGCGGAGTTCGTCACATTGTGGCGGGACCACCGGGTGAAGCCCTGCGAGGCGGACTCCTATCGACTTCAGCACCCGACGGTGGGTCCGGTGACCGTGACGCAACACAATCTCGTGGTCGCGCGATCCACGGAGCAGTCCGTATGCATCATGACCACCACGACCGGGTCCCCTTCGGCGGACACCCTCGGCCTGCTGGCAGGAACGGTTCGTGAGCGCTCCAGCTCCCAACCCGTGCCGGCAGACGGATGAGGAGCTGCTGACCCCTGCGACAGTGGGTCGTCCCAGAGCCGCTACCGCGTGGTCGTCCCGGCGACTTGGTCGGGGTAGATCATCGACGCTGGCGGCTTGCTGGTACGCCGAGCCAGGGGGTAGTAAATCGCGGCCGTGACGACCAAACCCACGATCCAGGAGATGTCGGCACCGCCGAGCATCCCGGTGATGGGTCCGGTGTACAGCGTCTGAGCGAGGAACGGAATCTGCGCCACGATGCCGATGACATAGCAGCCCAGGGCGGATGCGTTCCAGCGGCCGTACCGGCCGTCGGAGTCGTAGAGCGCCGGAATGTCCACCCGTTCGCGGGAGATCAGGTAGTAGTCGGTGAGGTTGATGGCGCTCCAAGGGGTGAAGACCATGAGCAGCGTGAGCACGAAGTTCTTGAAGTTGGTCAGGAAGTCGGTGCTGGCCCCGAGTGCGATCAGCACTGAGACGGCGGTGAATCCGACGATGTAGGCGGCGCGGGCAGCCGACGAGACGCGGGTCTGACCGTTGAACGCGGTCACCGTGGTGAGGATCGACATGAAACCCCCGTACGCATTCAAGCAGTTGACCGTCAACTTTCCGACCACGATCACGAGGTAGATCAGCGTCGCCACCAGTGCAGGACCAGCGAGACCGCCGACGAACCCGACCTGATCGTCCAGGAAGCCGTCCCCGGCGACGGCGGCTACCAGCGCGCCGAACGTCATCGACCACGAGGACCCGATGACGGTGCCAGCCAGCGTGGCCCAGAAGGTGGCGCGTCCGCTGGTAGCCCGTGGCAGATAGCGGGAATAGTCCGCGACATATGGCCCGTAGGTCAGCTGCCAACCCGCCCCGAGTGAAATGGCGAGTAGGAATGTGACGACGTCGAATGACTTCACCCCGACGACCGACGCGACGTCGTACTCCGCGAACAATCGGATCGCCAGGTAGGTGAAACCGATGATGCCGACGACGGAGGCGACCCTGCCGATGGTGTGAATCAGTCGGTACCCCGTGACCGCCACGACTGCGGTCAGTACGCCGAAGACGATGATGCCGACGGCGACGTCGTCCGAGCCCAGGATGTGTCCGATTGCCTGACCGGCGAGCACGGTGCCGGTTGCTGCAAAGCCCAGGTACATCAGGACGACGAGCAGAAGCGGCACGACGGCACCGTAGACTCCGAATTGCGCACGGCTGGATATCATTTGCGGCAGCCCGAGTCGCGGACCCTGGGCCGAGTGCAGCGCCATCACGATTCCGCCCAGCACGTTGCCGATGAGCAGTCCTACGATTGCCCAGATCGCATCCGCGCCGAACACGACGGCCAAGGCACCGTCGACGATGGCGGTGATCTGCATGTTGGCGCCGAACCACAGGGTGAATTGGTTGCGGGGCGTTCCATGGCGCTCACCGTCGGGGATGACTTCGATCGTGCGACGCTCGATCGCGAGAGCGGAATCCGTTGACGGGTGGGGTTTCATGGACGGTCCTCCTGCGAAGCTCGTGAGGTTCGAGACTCGTGCGTGCCAAGTCGTTTCCGTCTGCGTAGTCCCGCAATACGAGGTTGTCAACAGCAGTTCACAGCCAGTGCGAGCCGCCTCCGACGCCGCACTGGGGCCACCTCACTCCCCGGGGTACACGCTTGGCTCCTGCTCGAACGTGTCCTCGGTGAACCGCACGGTCTCGTGGCGCGCTCGGTTGACCACAGACCGGAAGACGTCCGGTCTCGTGTAGTGCCCGGTGGGATCGAAGTTCAGCCGCTCCGCGAAGACGCGGTCGAGATCCAAGTCTGCGACGATCACCCCCTCCTCCCCCACGACGGGAGGGATCAGCCATTTTCCGTCGGGTCCGGCGATGGCGCTGCCACCGTCGAACACCACGGTGTCGGATGCCTCACGGAGTTCCTCGGCCAGCGGGAAGTCGCTGGGTATCGACTCCGCGGTGATGAGTCCAGACGCGGCAATGCTGAAGACTCGGCCCTCTACGGCGATGAACCGAGTGATGTCGCCGGTGAGTGTGCTCGAGCCGGGCCAGGCGCCGACGTGCACGGTCTCTGCTTGTGCATACAGTGCGGTGCGCGCCTGGGGCATCCAGTTTTCCCAACAGTTCAAACTGCCCACGACGGCGTTGCCGACGGGGTGCGCAATCAGGCCGGCACCGTCTCCCTGTCCCCATACCAAGCGTTCGTCGTAGGTAGGCACCAACTTTCGGTGGTGTCCCACCAATCCGCGTCGCGGATCGACGGTCAGTAGCGTGCACCATGCCGTACCGCGGCCTACCGCGCCGCCACGTTCGGTGACCCCTACGATCATGGTTATTCCGAGGTCGGACGCAGCCGACTCCATTTCTCGTTGCTCTCGACCTCCGAGTTCGATGGCAGCGTCGAGATAGTAGGCGTAGCAGTCCTTTTGGTCTGGATGGTCGAACAGGGCGCCCTGGGTTCGGGAGGGCCAGAAGGGATACCCGGACAGGTAGGTTTCCGGGTACGCGATCAGCGTGGCTCCTTCGGCTGCCGCGACGTGCGCAGCGTCGATGATCCGGGTCAACCGGGCCGCGGGTTTGAGCCACGGCCCGCCCAGCTGAGCTACGGCCACCGTGATCGAGTTGGGTCGCGGTTCCGGCTCACGATGCTCTGCAATGACTTTTAGTGCCATCCGCTGTCGGCTTTCGCTCATGCGTCGAGTGTTCGGAGTCGGTCAGTAGACCTCGAAGTACTCTCGTTGTTCCCAGTCGGTGACGTAGGCGTTGAAGCGCGAGACTTCCTTCTGCTTGATGGTGGTGAGGTAGTTGACGAAGACATCACCGAGTTCGCGCCGCATGATGTCACTCTCGGTGAAGTGGCGGAGGGCCTCTTCCAGGGTGCTCGGTATCAGCGGGACGTCGGCGGTGTAGGCCTCGTCGGCCGAGGGGCCCGGATCGAGCTTGCGTGCGATGCCGTCGCGGCCACTGATCAACTGCGAGGCCAGGTAGAGATACGGATTGGCCGTGGGTTCGCCGATCCTGTTCTCCAAGTGCGTCGAGCCGTCACCGCGAGCCCCGGAGACGCGAATCATCGCACCGCGGTTCTCTTCCGCCCAGGCAATGCGGTCCGGGGCAAACGAATTGGCCATGTACCGCTTGTAGCCGTTGATGGTGGGCGTGGTGAGTACCGAGCTGGCCTTCGCGTGCTCGAGCAACCCGGCCATGTAATGCATGGCGGTATCGGAGAGCAGCTTGCCGTTCTCGCCGGGAAAGACATTCGTCGCACTGGCGTCGCCAAGTGACTGGTGCAAGTGCCACCCGCTGGACACGATGTTGGGGAACGCCGGACGCGACATGAAGGTGGCGTGATAGCCGTGGCGCCGGCAGATCTGCTTGACCGCGCTGCGAATGAGCAGCACGTTGTCGGCGGTCTGGGTACCGCTGAGTGGGTCGAAGGACATCTCCACCTGCCCTGGGCCCCATTCGTCCTCCACCGTGGCCAACGGCATTCCCAGCGCGACGATCTCGTCACGCAAGACGGACAGGATGGCGTCGGCCTCGTCACCGCGATTCTCCGTGAGGTACTGGTACCCGTGCGACAAGGCCGTCACCTGGGGCGGTGCCGGTGGCCATCCCGAATCGGCGAAGCTCAGCTTGGGATCCACCAGACGAGTTATGTAGAACTCGAGTTCAGCGCCGGTGGTGAAGTTGAATCCCTCCGACTCCAGCTTCGCCAGCTGCGTCTTCAGTACGCCGCGGGTATCGAACGGCACCCGTTCACCACTTCGGTAGTACATTTCCGATAGCACCCAGCCGGTCCGGTCCGCCCAGGGCAGTACGCGGAACGTCGTCGGGTCAGGAACCAGAACTCCGTCCGGGAGACCGGTAAGCCGGGCGTCACCAAAGCCGTGGGCCTCGAACGGCGGCACCGCCGGGTTGTTCGTCGTGTCGAAGATCAGGGTCGCCGTTTGGAAGTCCTTGCCCTCCTTCAGCGCCGACCGAAACGCGTCGACCTCGAGGGTCTTGCCCCGCAGGATGCCGTGCTGGTCACCCCAGCTGACGCGCACTTGGCGCAGGTCCAGTTCCTCGAGACGCGACAGCAACCGCGCCCCCGCCTCCTGCTGTTCTTGCGACCACAAGCCGTTCGCGGCGATGAATGCTGAGCCCATGTGACGCCCTCTCCAGATGATCGGGTGATCTGATATCACAACTCCTGATCACGGTCCGGTGTGCAGGTGATCAGATCACCTGAAATGTAGCAGCATCACCGCCACCCGGCACTCCGAATAGGAACACCTTCTCGACCCGGCCCACCCCCGGGCCCCGCTCAGCGCCTGACGAGCCGGTCGGTGGTGCCGACGAGGTGCGCCAGCATTCTGTCGGCGGCTTGGGTCGCCTCGTGCGTGCGAATGGCCTCGACGATGCCCCGATGGTCCGCGAGCGACTGCGCCGGCTGCCCGGGCCGGGTCAACGACGTCTCCGACGTCCGGTCGAGCGCGGGCGTCATTCCCTTGAGCAGGCGCAGCAGCAACGGATTGTGCGCCGCGGCGGCCACGCCGAGGTGAAAGCGCCGGTCACCGTCCAATCCCGCTAGTCCCGAGTCGATTTCACTGCTCATCTGCTTGAGCGCAGCGTTCAGTTCCCGCAGGTCCGCCTTCGTGGCGTGCACCGCAGCCAATCGCGCACACTGAGTTTCCAAGGCTTGCCGCGTCTCCCAGATGTACGGGTGATCGACGTGTGTCTCGACGAGTTCAGCCGCCAGCGACGCAATGATGTTCTCGGGCCGCTGCAGCAGATAGATGCCGTCCCCGTGTCGAACCTCGACGATGCCCTGAGCACGCAGGGCGGTGATCGCCTCGCGGATCGAGGACCGTCCGACCTGCAATTCGGACGCCAGATCGCGGACATTGGACAACTTGTCGCCGGGCTGCATTCCGCTGGTGTCGATGAATTCGCGGAGACGGTCCGCCACCTGTTCGTAGAGCGGCCGCCGATCTACCTGGCCCATCTGGCCCGCCATCACGTCCCCTTATCACCTGCTGACCTGGTCGTCAGACCTCAGTCTGACAGACGGCGCTCGGACCATCCGTCACCGTTCGCGTCGGAGACGAACACGTTGATCGAGGTCGCTGCCAACCGCCACCCCACCCATCGTCGCGGGAGCACGGATATCGAGCCGATGTGGCGCTCGACGGTGCGCGCTTCGCGCGACGGGGTTGCACGCCGCCGTTCGCGCGGCGCGCGCCCCGTTCTTCAGGCGTGCAACCGCTCGGCGAGCAATTCTTCGGAGCGTTCCCACAATCCGCGGGCGAGGTCGGCGTCACGTGCCTGTCGATTGGCGGGCGTGGCGGACCTCCCTCTGTAGTAGTAGGCGCCGGGCTGCCAATCGGTTCCTGGCGTCCCTTCGGCGAGCTGAATGATCTGAGCGGCACCCTGTTCCGGCGTCGACAGAAGCAGTCGCCGTGCGACCGGGTTGGACGCCAGGGCGCGTACGAGCCGGATGATCGGGTCAGTTGTTTGTGACCCGAAGTTCGTCGCGACGTTGCCGGGATAGAACGAGGCCGCGGACACTCCATCCTTTCGATGGCGGCGATCCAGTTCGATTGTGAACAGGATGTTTTCGAGTTTGGCGACCGCGTAGGCGTTGGCCGCGTCGAATCTTCGTTCGTGGTTGAGATCGTCGAGGTTGACCTTGCCTGCGAAGCGCACTGTGCTCGACGTTTGCAGCACCGACCCCCGCGACGCAATTAACGTATCGAGGAGCAGGCGTGTCAACAAGAACGGCGCGAGATAGTTGACTTGGAAGGTCTGCTCGAACCCGTCTTCTGTTGTGGTCCGCGTCCCGAAGACCCCTCCGGCGTTGTTGGCCAATACGTCGATCACGGGCAGGGAGCACTTCAACTCCGCTGCGAGGCGTTGCACGTCGTCAAGCCGGGCGAAGTCAGCGATGAAGTACTTGACGCCGAGTTCCGTTGCCACCGAACGCGTCTTGTCTGCACAGCGCCCCACGATGGCGACGATGTGTCCGTCGCGGCGCAATTGCCTTGCGGCGGCGGCGCCAATGCCATCGCTGCCGCCGGTGACCACCACTGTCTTCGGGCCTGTCATTGAAACCTCCATGGGATACCGTCTCGATTATGAGACACAGTACCATTTTAGGCGATGGGTATCATTGAGCGGTGAGCACGAAGAGTGGAGCGCGGGCACGGGCTCGTCAGGCGATGCGTACCGAGGTCGCCTCGGTCGTCGCCAATCTGATACTCGAACGCGGGTATGACGAAACGACCGTGGAGGACATCTGCGCGGCGGCTGAGATCTCGCGCAGCACGTTCTTTCGGTATTTCCCCTCCAAGGAAGACGCACTCTTCGCCGACACCGCCGATGCCGGCGACAAGCTACTCATCTCCCTTACCGCACGTCCGTCAGACGAGACGCCCTGGGCGGCAATGCGTCACGCGTTGGAACCCTTGATCGACCACTACACCGCCACCGACGACCGATCCCGACGTCTTGCCCGACTGATCGTCCACAATCCCGTCTTGGCGGCACGTCACCGAGAGAAGAGTGCCCGCTGGCACACAATGCTGCGCCCGGAAATGGCCCGGCGCCTGCACGCCGATCCAAACGACGACTCGGACCCTCGCGCCGATGCAGTCATCGCCGCCGCGCTGGGTTGCGTCGAGGCCGCACTCCTCGCCTGGACCACCACAGATCAACCGCACACGCTGTCAGCGCTACTGGACACGGCCATGAACGCGGTCCGCTGACACGGCACACGTTCTCGGGTGTCGCGGATGCCTTTTCGCTCCATTCCGGATAGCCGTCGCTCACACGATCGGGCCCAGGGGCACCGTGCACTACTCGGCACATCGCCGGCAACCGTCAACGACTGCGTACATCCGTCGGTCTGGGTCGCCTATCGACTGCTCGGTGCGCCTTTCAAGGACTGCATACTCGTTACGTACAGAAGCCTTTTGAGTTCGTCGCGATCGGCTGGCGCGAGTTCGTCCAACAGTCGCGCGTCGGCCACCAGCACGGCGGCTTCGGCACGCTTGAGCAGGGCAACCCCCTTGCGGGTCAACCGAGCAGGCAAGGATCTGCCCGACGAAGCGGCCTCGGGCCGCGCTATCAGCCCCATGTCCTGAAGACTTCGTATCACCAGGTTCATCGCCTGCGGAGTCACGCTGGCGCGACGTGCAAGTTCAGCGTTGGACTGATCGGGCCACATGGACAGATTCCGCATGCACACGAACTCAGCCAAACCGATTCCCAGGGGTCGCAACTCCGCATTGACCTGGGGGCGCAACGCGGCCATCACCTGATACAGCAGAAACCCAAGCGGTTGATCAGTAGCATCCGTCATATCAACCATCTTGACATACTTCGGCTACCCGACCGGTGTGAATGGCCGAAAGGGCATATTGCCCGAC
This sequence comes from Mycobacterium sp., assembly GCF_040509115.1. Taxonomy (GTDB): domain Bacteria; phylum Actinomycetota; class Actinomycetes; order Mycobacteriales; family Mycobacteriaceae; genus Mycobacterium. Next base: position 11,059 of record NZ_JBEVLO010000439.1, read on the forward strand.
AGTCGGAGCAGCGGTG
>NZ_JBEVLO010000440.1:0-14757 GCF_040509115.1 Mycobacterium sp.
GTGCGGGGATGACACACACACCGTCGGCGTCGCCGACGATGACGTCGCCGGGATTGATGACGACCCCGTCGATCGTGACCGGCACGTTCTCCTCGATCACGTCGACGCGGCCCTTGCTGTCGTACGGCGTCGCGCCGCGACTGAACACGGGGAAGCCGAGGTCCAGTAGCCGGTTGACGTCGCGAACCAGGCCGTCGGTAAGGGCGCCCGCCACGCCGCGGCCCAGGCAGGCGGTGGTCACCAGCTCGCCCCACACGCCCGCGGCATCAGACCGATGGGTGTCGAAGACGAAGACGGCTCCGGCATCGGTGTGGTCCAGCGCGCTGAGCAGCCCCTCATAGGGGCGCTCGGGGACCACGTCGCCAGCGGGGGCCGAGGTGACGGTGTGGGCCCGACCGACCACCCGCTGCGCAAGTGTCAGCGGTCGGATGTCGGAACCAAGGCACTGCTGCCGATGGCCCAACGCGTCCAGGGCGTCTGCGGCCAGTGCGCTGGTGAGTGCATCCCAGGGGCCCGTGTTGCCCTGTGTGGCTGCGGAAGATGCGACGGGCAAATCGAATTGAGTCATGAGCGCTCTCCTGTATGGGGTCGAAGTCGAGGGGTCAGGTGGCGGTGAAGGTCAACCGCATCTCGTTGCGGTAGGTCTCCCCGGGACGGAGGATCGGCGAGGGAAAGTGCCCTCTGTTGATGTCGTCGGGCAACGCGGTTGTCTCCAAGGTGACGCCGGCGAACGGCTCGTAGGCATCGATCTTGTCGCCCTTGGCCGTGTATCCGGCGAGATACCCGCCGGTGTAGGTGCACACGCCAATCTGGTCGGTAGCCAGTTCCAGGCGTCGACCGCTGCCAGGATCGGCGAGGCTTGCCACCACGCGAAATCCCGTTCCGTCGAAGATCCAGCTGTTGTCGTAGCCGGCTGAGCCTCCGGCGACCCGTCCGGCGCCGGTGTTGACGACCTGGTCGATGCGCTCACCGATGGCCGTCGGCTTGCGGAAGTCGTACGGGGTGCCCTCGACGCTGGCGATCTCGCCCGTGGGAATCAGCTCGGGGTCGGTGACCACGTAGTGCGACGCGTTCAATTGCAGAACCTGATCGAGCACGGTGCCCGAGTCGTGACCGGCCATGTTGAAGTAGGTGTGGTTGACCAGCCGCACGATCGTGGTGCGGTCGGTCGTGGCGGTCATCGAGATGTGCAGGGTCGAGCCGTCGAGCCGGTAGGTGACCCGAGTGGCGAGTTCACCGGGGAATTCCTCTTCGCCGTCGGGCGACACCCGGGTGAACGTGACGGCTTCCTCGTCGCGGTGCGGATCGGCGCTCCAGACGTACTGGTCGAAGCCACGGGTTCCGCCATGCAGGTGGTTGGTGCCTTCGTTGGTGGCCAGCTGGTAGTCGACGCCGTCGAGGTGAAACTGTCCGCGGAGGATGCGGCCGGCGTACCGACCGGCGGTGGCGCCCATGTAGTGCCGGTCGGTGAAGATGTCCTCGGGCGTGGGCCGGCCCAGAACGATGTCGGCAGTGTTGCCCTCGCGGTCGGGGACGTGCAGTTCGAGGAGGCGGGCGCCGAGGTCGGTGAGTACGGCGGTGCAGGTGTCCGAGCGCAGGGTGTATTTGTAGGCCGGGTAGTAGTCCAGGTTCCAGTTGGACGTCGTGGTCATCTTGGTGTTCCTTCACGGGTCGAGGTGCTGAAGCGTTTCGGCGTAGTGCTCAGTCGCGCGTGGTGAGCCGTTCAACCAGTGGGGCCAGTGCCGGGCGGCGGGCGACCTGTGACGCTACGGTACGAAATGCCCTATTGCGCATGGCCTTTTCGATCAGCGGTGTCTTGGCTGGCTCCCCACGGGTGGTGGCAGTCGGGCGGCGCCCGAATTTGTCCTCCAGTACCGCCACGGCACCGTTGCGTCCCGGTATCCCGGTCACCGCGCCGCCGGGGTGGGTTCCCGAGCCGCACAGGTACAGCCCCTCCAATGGCGAGCGGTAGCCGCCTGCGCCAGGTACCGGCCGGTCGGCGAACAGTTGCCCCGGTTGCATGGCACCGTGGTAGATGTTGGCGCCGGTGATGCCGTAGGTCCGCTCATAATCCAGCGGCGTCAATGTCGCTGTGGCGGTGATGGTTTCACGGATGCCCGGGGAGTAGGTCTCCAGGACGGAGATGACGCGCTCTTCGAACGCCGACTTCTCCGTATCCCAGTCGGTGCCGGTCAGGGTGTAGGGCGTCTGCTGGATGCCGGTGCTGATGATGTGCTGGCCTCGCGGGGCCACGGTGTCGTCGTGGACACTTTGGATGACGAACTCGATCGGAAAGTCCTCGGCGATGCGGCCCTGTTTCTGCGCGTCCTCGGCACGGCTGAACGAGTCGACGCTGGCACCGAGAAGGGTCAGGCCGCGGTGCTCGGGCCCCTGGCCCGTGCTGCCGCCGACGAACGTGGGGAGCCGGTCCACTGCCAGGAAGACCCGTGACATGCAGCCGCGGTTGTCGTAGTTCTTCATCTTGTCCACCAACGCATCCGGCAGAGCGGACGCATCGACGAGCTTGAGGTAGGTCGCGGTCGGGTCGGCGTTCGACAACACGACGTCGCTCTCGATGTGTTCTCCCGACTCGGTGCGTACCCCGGTTACGCGGCCGTTGGCCGACAGGATTTCCGCGACGGCCGTGTCGGTGTCGATGACGACACCCTTGGAACGGGCCCGTGCGGCCAATGCGTCGGCGATGGCGCCCATGCCGCCCTTGGGGAACCCGAATTGGCCCATGTGGCCTTCGAATTCGCCGGTGGCGTGGTGGGCGTAGACATACGACCAACCTGGAGTGCGCGGGCCTCCCCATACGCTGACGGTGCCGGTGAAGGCGATGAGACCCCTCAAGACGTCGGCGGTGAAGTACTTGTCCACCATGTCCTTGGTGCTGGAGGTGAAGAAGTCCTTGTACAGTTCGCGCTCGCCCAGGCGAACGAAGGTGTCGACTACCTCTTGCAGGGACGGCGGATTGGTGGTGAGCAACCATTGTTCGGTGATCCGGGCCAACCGCTGTAGCTGCACTCCGAAGTAGAGGTAGCGCTCACTCTCCCCCCGCTTGAGGCGTTCGATTTCCCGCAGCGTGGCGCTGGTGTCGTTGAAGGTGTACAAACGCTGGCCATCGCGCCACAGATTGCAGGTGCCGGTGTCGGTTTGATACATCTGCAGGCCGTGATCGGCTAATCCCATGTCGCGCAACACTTGCGGATGGAAGAACCCCGACACGTACGAGCACGACGACACGCGGAAGCCGGGAATCAGCTCCTCGGTGACCGTGGCACCACCGACGATGCTTCGTCGTTCCAGAACCCGTACCTGAAGGCCGGCGTCGGCCAAATAATTCGCCGCGACCAGACCGTTGTGTCCCGAGCCGATGATGACGGCGTCCGGCTTCGTCATGATGATTCTCCCCTGCTGCGTAGCTGGTGTGGTTCGGCGGTCAGCGGACGGACGAGGTCGATGCCGAGCTGGCTTCTCCATCGTCCTTGGTGCGCTCGCGTCCGGCGACGAAATAGAGCACGACACCCAGGACGACGATCCCGAGCAGTCCAATGCCGACGTGCGCGGGATCCTGGGCGACGAAGGTCGCGATGAGCACCACCGACCAGACGATGGCGACGACGTACCAGAACGTTCCGTTGCGCAGCACGAACGGGCGCTCGGGCAGTCGATTGAGACGGCGAGCCCGCAGTCCGACGATCAGCGACACGAGGTAGGCGCCGGCCCAGGTCACCGCCAGGATCGCGGCGAGTACCGCGACGAGGCTGCTGTAGAGGGTGATGGCGAAGGCGACGACGCCGGAGACGATCACGGCGTTGACGGGGATGCGCTCGTGGTTGAGCTTGCGCATCCACTTCGCTCCGAGGTAGGCGCCGTCCCGGGCCTGGGCCCACAGCACCCGAGCCCCGGCCAGCTGCAGGATCATGCCGTTGACGAGAAGCGAGATGATGGCGGCCACTTCGAGGATCTCGGCCAACGGCGTGCCGATCACCGACGACAAGATGTACTTGACTGGCGAGGCGTCCTCCAGGACGCCGCTCACCGACGGCACCGAGAGCATCAGCAGCAGGATCACGACGCTGCCGATCACCAGTGCTGCAATGTTGGCCCGAATTGCTTGGCGCGGCACGGCACTGGATGCGTTGTGGGTTTCCTCTCCGGCGGTACCGCTCACGTCGAAACCGGACACGATGAACGCCGACAGCAGAGTCGAGAACAGCAGCGCCGTCCACAGCGGGCCCTGGGCGACCCCGGCGTCGGTGGTCAAGAAGCTCAGGGGCTGATGCTGTCTGCCGAAGAAGATGAATGCCACCAGGACCCCGATGATGATCACTGCGGCGGAGATCAATTCCGCAGACACACCGATGTTGTTGATTCGCGCGACCAACTTGACCCCCATCAGGTTCACCAAGGTGGTACCCAGGATGAGCAGTCCGCTGACGCCGACGAGCTGCCACTGCGACAGATCGTTCACGCCGAACCAGGACATGATCAGTGGAGTCAACCCGATGGTTCCCAACGCCAACGACGAGATGTGCGCCAGCTGTATCAACCAGCCTGTCTGCCAACCGATGAAGCGTCCACCTTGGCGGGTGACGATCTGGTACACCCCGCCGGCCAGCGGGTAAGCAGAGGTCAACTCCGCAACGCAGAAGGCGACTACCAGCTGGAGCAGTGTGGCGCCGATGAACGTCCACAGCATCAGCGGTCCGACCTGGCCAAAACCAACCTGAAGGGCAATGAAGATGGCGCCTGAGAAGCAGATCGTGGAGAACTGAATCGCGAAACTCGATAATCCTCCCAGTGCCCGCTTGAGCTCGGGTTTGTATCCGAGCGCCGTGAGCCGGGCATCCTCGGCTGAATCGGAGTCGGTGTCGGAGTCGATCTCGAGTTGTCGTCGGCGCTGCGTCGGCTCGGCCATGTTGGCTCTCCATTCGAACTGGTGTGATCCACAGCGACGTGGACGTTGGATGGCTCGAATGTTAGGCATAACTCTTTCAGTGCGTCAATACTGTCTCATCCAGTGAGTCAATAGAGAGCGGATCGCGCTGCGCGAGGAGCGCACCCGCGCCTGCCAGACAGACGCGGAGCACGAGATTCCCGAGCGCCGCTGAACCCGGTGTCAAGGCGCGACGGGTTCTGCCCAGGGCTGGTGTCCAAGGATCGGGCGGACATCACATTGGCTTTGGCAGGCATGCCCTATTCATCGAGGACGAGAAACTGCACCACTGGCTGCACCATCACCGTCGCCGATTTCGCGGTGCGCCAGCGTGTGCTGCGGCGCCGCGGTCGTTCCGATTACGGAAGCGTGACCAACTCGTCGGGCTCGGTTCGCAGAGGCCGATCGGACATCAGCAGGAGGCAACGACGCCCGGACGCTTGCCTCCACGACGTCAACTACACGAGAATGGATGTCTTCCTGCACTGTTCAAAATTGCTTGGCGGTGCGAAATCGCGCACCTACGCGCAGCGATTCCGCCTTGTCGAGGTCCTCTCGATGCCGATGGAGGCGTTCGCCCACCTTCGGGTTCGTCGCGACCGTCTGTTCAGATGTCTGTCATCACCGAAATCTCGTCGGTGTCGATGCGACGTGTGCGGTCAGCAATACCGGACCTCACCGCTGCGACCGGCCACCGCCAGTTTCATCCATCTGCGATAAACCTTCTTGCGTCGCCCCGGCAGCGTCCTGCAGCGATTTGCCCTTCGTCTCCGGCGCCCAAGCGATGCAGGCAATCAATCCGGCGCCGGTCAGGCCTGCGCCCATGAGCATCGTCGGCCCCACTCCTACGCCGTGCAGCGACATCGGAAGCAGGTACGTACCGACGGCGGCGCCGATTCGGCTCACGGATGTGGCCACACCCACGGCGGTACCGCGGATTTCGGTGGGGAAGAGCTCTGTCGGGTAGGCCCACTCCAGGATGCTGGGACCGCCGGAAAACAGCGCATAGGCGCAGAAGCACACGATGACAACGGTGGCCGAGGCGTGCGGGAACGCTCCTAGGACGGTCAGGGGAATGACCATGAGCGCGAACGATCCGATGATCAATGGACGACGTCCGATTCGGTCGATCAACTTGATCGCGGGCAGGACGCCGACCAGAAAGATCGCACTGATGAGTAGCGATCCGAGCACCGAGTCCTCGGACATGCCGAACGCGGACAGGATTGTGGGGCCGAACGTGTACAAACCGAACAACGGAATGATCTGGAAGGTCCAAAACAGCGACACGAAGAGTGTCCGCTTACCGTAGGGCTGCGTGAACACGTGTCGAAACCCCATGCCGGTCAGCGCTTCCTGGTGGGCAAGCACGTCGAGTTCCGCTTCGGACACCTGCCGGCCCAACGCGGAATCGATGTTCTCCCGAGCCTTCTCACGCTGGCCGTGGCTGATGAGCCACCGGGGCGACTCCGGCGTGCCGTGACGGGCGATCAGTATGAGCGCCGCAGGGATCGCAGCGCTGGCGAGCACCCATCGCCAGGAATCCTCGCCCAGCCACTCGACCAACAGAAAGCCAATGACATAGGCCAACGTGGCGCCGACGAACCACCACGCCATCAGAATGCCCATGCAGCGTCCTCGCTGATGTCGCGGCAGCCACTCCGAGAGCATGGCGGTGGCGATCGGATAGTCCGCGCCGATGGCCACGCCCAGCACTAACCGAATGGCGATGAGCTGCCAGCCTTCTTGGACGAATAGGCACAGCGCAGAACCAATGAACAAGATGCCGAGATCGACGGTATACATCAGCTTGCGGCCGATGACGTCGGTCAGACGTCCGAATGCGAGCCCCCCGATGAAGAGCCCGATTAGGGCCGCGGCTCCGACGAGGCCGAGTTCGATGCCCGTAAGCCGGAGTTGAACCTCGATCCCGACGATGACGACGCCGACGTTGGCGAGGATGTACCCATCCAGAAAAGGGCCGCCAGCAGAAAGCAACACGAGTTTGCGATGAAATCGTCCGTAGGGCGCTTCGTCTATGACCGAACTGCCCGTTGTGTTTTCAGACATTGTTCTCTCTCCGAGAGACTCGATGGTGATTCGGTGAGGCCCGGCAATGCGCTAACCTCGCTCGACCGGTTGGGGTTGGTGTGTCAACGCTGGTCGGTGGCGGCGAATGCGGCGTCGACGGCATCGGCGAACGCGGCCATCGACGGGAACTCGAGGTTGTAGCTCCATTCACCGTCGGGCTCGGGTGTAGCCCCGCGACCCTGACGGTCATGGCGCCGATTTATCCACACCGATGGCAGCCCCTCCCGCTTTGCCGGGACGTGGTCGTGGAACAGGCCTTGCGCGACGTGAAGCAGTTCGCTGCGCTCTACACCGAGTGTGGGCAACACGGCATCGAGGGCGCGGAAGTGATTCGCTGCCGGCTTGTAGGCGCCGACATCCTCGGCGGTGATGATGGCAGCGAAGTTGCCACCGAGTCGCTTGTTACTGCCGGCAAAACCCTCGCGGTGCACATTGGACACGATGATCAGCTGGTGGCGCCGGGCCAGCCGAGCAAGGGCGCCAGCCGAGTCGGGGAATGCGGGCCAGTCAGGGACTGATGCGCCAAGCCGCCGTGCCCATTCATCGCTGACCGAGCCACCCAGCGTGGCACCCGTGCGGCGGAAGGCGTCGGCCAGAATATCTGGGTAGAGCGCGGTGGGAGTGTCGCTTTCAGCAGCCGCTTCGTTATCCGCGTAGGCCAGCAGCAATTCCTCGTCGGTGAGATTTAGCAGCTGCTCGTCAGCCCATGGCGCAAGGACATTGGCGATGCCACGTTCCCAGTCGATGAGCGTGCCATAGCAGTCGAAGCTCAACGCTTTGAATCTGGTCAGATCGAAATCCGTACTCGTCATCGTGGCGCTCCTTTCGTTGGTGATCAGGGTTGAAACTCGGTCGCGAGGACATGGCATTGGTAGGCAATGGAATTGCCGTCAAGGTTTCATTTCGCCTGCGACGACGGCTGACCTTTGAGCGGCGTCGGCCTGGGCTTGATCTTCTAGAGCCCTGAGCCGCTGGTTCTTGACCGACGCGGCGAGGAGTAACGCGGCCAGAAGCATGAGCGCACCGATAACGTAGAAGCCGGCGAACTGATCGCCCGTCCAGTCGCTCATGGCGCCGATCAGGTAGGGACTGACGAAGCCTGCCAGGTTTCCGAAGGAATTGATCATCGCAATTCCGACTACAGCGGTGGCACCGGTGAGGAAATAGGTTTGCAACGACCAGAACGGTCCGAGGAGTGCGTACACGGCGGCGATGATGATCGCCAGGAAGACAACGGCGACAAAGGAATGCGCGAAATATCCGATGGCGACCAACGCTGCGGCACACAGGAGGGCAGGACCGATGGTGTGCCAACGCCGCTCGCGGTGACGGTCCGAGCTCCGACTCCACACGATCATCGCTGCCGCCCCGAACACGTACGTGGCGGCGGTGAGCAGGCCGACGTTGGTGGCGCTCAGTGAGTCACCGATGCGTTGAATGATGAGGGGTGTCCAGAATCCAAGCCCGTATTCGCCCATCTCGATCGCGAAGTAGATGACGATGAGGGTCCAGATTTTGGGGTTGAGCAGAGTTTCCCGGGTCAGGTACCCCTCACTCTTGGCCGGCTTGAGTGCGGCTTCGGCCGCAAGCGATGTCTCCAGCCATTCTTTCTGGGGATCGTTCAACCACTTGACGTCTCTGATCCGATCGGGCAGAACGAATAGGCAAGCTATCCCGCCGATCACGCTCGGGATGCCTTCGAGAATGAATATCCACCGCCAGCTCGGCATGCCGAGCCAGTACGCGTGGTCGATGATCCAGCCCGAGATTGGAGCGCCGATCATGTAGGAGATCGGAATCGCGAGCATGAACATCGCGGCGGCTTTGGCAGCGTCGCGACCCAGATACCATCGGGAGAGATACAAGATGACGCCAGGAAAGAATCCGGCTTCGGCGATGCCGAGCAGGAATCGGGCGATGTAGAGCTGCTCGACGTTCTGCACGAAACCCGTGCAGATGATCACGATGCCCCAGGTCACCAGGATCCGCGCGATCCACTTCCGGGCACCGAATCGATCGAGGAGTATGTTCGACGGAACCTCGAAGATGAAATAAGCGAGGAAGAAGATTCCCGCGACCAATCCGAAGGCGGCGTCGGAGATTCCGAGGTCGACATTCATGGTCAGCGCGGCGTACCCGAGGTTGGACCGGCCGAGGTAGGCCAGTACGTAGAAGATGACGAGGATTGGCATGAGGTGGCGTGTCACACTCCTGTGAGTGCTATCGCCCAATGCTCCTCGCCAACTCACGTCTTTGGGGATTGGTCTTGGTGTGGTCATTGCGGTTTGCCTTCCTTGGCGAATTTCCTCTGGGCCCGTGCCGCGACAGGTCCAAGATGTCGATGATGCGACGAAGGTGTTGACACACAGTGAAACTCGCGCTGTCAAACAGTCAATGCGGGCTGATGGCACGCTGTCTGCAGATTCCACAGACAGGCGGGCGAATAGGAGCTGCACAGCACGCGTCCGCCTGCCGGGCAGTACGAAGGGATCCTAGGTGCGGCCGTGAAATAGACTGCCACCAAGCGATTCTGGACCGAATGTGGTCGATGTCTCCTGCTGTCAGGGACCGTTTTCCATCCCGATCGAGGATCTGTTCTCGTCGATGTGGCTGATGATTGCTGCCCCGAGTAGTTCCGCATCACGCAGTTCGAGCGCATTGATGATGGGCTCGTGCGACACGGCTACCGAACCCGACTGCGCCCAGGTGGTGTCGCCGATGGCCAAGTACATCCGGATCTGGCCGGCGATCGCTCGCCAGGTTCGTCCGACGACTGCAGAGGGAACGATCTCCAGGAACCGTTCGTGGAACTGGTAATCGAGCTCGACGACTTCAACGATGTCTTGGATGCGTTCGGCCTCGGTCATCTGCGTCCTCAGCAACTGAAGGTTGGCGAGGTCGTCGCGGGACACAGCCCGCACGATCTCTTCGAGGTTGAGCGTCTCGAGCGTCTGTCGAATGGCCAGCGCGTTGCGCGCTTCAAGAGCAGACAGGGGGCGTACGCGGACACCCTTTTGCGGTTCACTCGACACCAAACCTTCTTGCTCGAGCTGCCTTAGCGCTTCTCGCACCGGTCCGCGCGACAGGTTGAGATCGTGGGCCAGCTTTACTTCGTTGAGCCGGTTGCCCGGCTCATAGACGCGGCCGAGAATGGCGCGCCGGATCTCGTGTGCAGCAGACTCATACAGCAGCCGTGGCTTGATCTGGCGAACATCGGGAGACGACATATCCATCACATCACCGAAGTGCGGGTTGTGGGTTGAGCACCGCGCCGTAGCATGCCTCGCTAGCCTGTTGCGCGTATCGGGCGAGGACGCCGGATCCGGTATGCGGTGCGTGTTGCGCGATGTGCCGTTGCGCTAGCTGTCCTTCGGATAGTTCGACGTCGAGCCGTCCAGCGTTGAGGTCCATCGAGATGATGTCACCGTCTTGCAGCAGGGCGATGGGACCACCGGACGCTGCTTCCGGGCATACGTAGCCAATCGCCGCGCCATGCGAAGCCCCCGAGAATCTTCCATCGGTGACCAAAGCCACCGTGTCGGCTAGCCCCATACCGACGACAGCGGCTGTGGCACCCAGCATCTCACGGAATCCGGGACCTCCGCGAGGTCCTTCATTGCGAATGACGACAACGTCACCTGGGCTGACTTGACCGCCGTGAATGGCGGCAATGGCCTTTTCTTCGTCTTCGAAGACTCGGGCCGGCCCGCGGTGCTGATGCAACGTAGCCGGAACGCCGCTGATCTTGACGATCGAACCAAGCGGGGCGAGGCTTCCGAACAGCACACGCAAACCACCGGTGGGAGATACGGGATCATCGACTGTTGCGATCACGCCCCCAACGGGTTGGGGAATGGTTACCTCGATCGGCGCGATGCGGGGGTTGTCTTCGAGAAGTTCGTGGAGTGTTTCCAGCACGGCCTGCACGCCACCGCCGCGATGGAATTCCGGCAGCGAGATCTCTCCGGAGGGACGCAGCGGTACCAGCGTAGGAGTGGACAGCGCCAGCTCGTCGAACTCTCGCCAGGTGAACGCTACGCCGGCCTCGTGCGCGATTGCGGGCAGATGAAGTGAGATGTTTGTTGAACCACATACCGCCAACGCAACTCGCGCGGCATTGCGGATGGCGCGGTCGGTGACGATGCTCTTTATCGTCACACCCTCTTCGACGAGTCTGGCGACGGCGAGACCGCTGTCGTGGGCGAGCCGGAGCTGTTCGGCCGATCCCGCCACCACGGTCGACGCACCTGGCAGCGAAAGACCCATCGCCTCTACGCACATCGCCATGGTGTTGCCCGTGTACGCGCTGGCGCCCCCTCCCGGACCGGGCATCTGCGCGAACTCGAGTTGGCCGAGCTCCTCTTCGGTGAGCTTTCCGTTGTGATATTCGCCGATGGCCTCGAACACCGTCTCCCAGGAGAGTTCACGTTCTCCGATCTTGCCGGTCTCGGTCGTGCCCGTGTAGACGTACACCGTCGGAAGGTCCACGCGCAGGCTTCCCATGATCATTGCGGGTGTGATCTTGTCGCCGCCTGCGATCAAGACGGCGGCATCGAAAGCGTGCGCCTGAAGCATGATCTCGACGGAGTCCGCGACCGTCTCCCGGGACGGCAACACATAGCGCATACCTTCGGACGCTTCACTCAAAACGTCGGTTGCGTGAATCACGTTGAATTCCATGGGCGTAGCACCACCCGCGATGATGCCGTCCTTGACGCGCCTGGACACCTTGTCGAGGTACACGTTCTCGTCGGCGATTTCGTTCCATGCGTTCACGACCGCGACCAGTGGCCGACGTAGCTCTGCCGACGTCCGGCCGGTGCCGTACCACCACGAGCGAGCGAAGGCGCGGTCAGGGCCCTGATAGCGAAGTTCACTTTTCCGTGGCGATGTCATGTGACCCACGCTACAAGTGCCAAATGAAAAATGTCAACATTTTTCATTTGGCACGATCGCGATTCAGCTCCTCGCCGGGATGCCCCACGCCATACGAGTTCTTCCGTAGGGAAGGCGCACCCCGACTAGGTCCAGCGAGTTGGTGTCACCAGTGCTCGGCATGCTTGCGGAAGGGCATCTGGCCGCACCGCAACCAGCACGGTTGTTGGTCCGGTTTCCGGTGGCCTGGGACAGCCCGAGGGTTTCGGACCAGCCACACGCCTGGCGCGGACACGCGGGACAGCACCGTAGGCAGGGTTGTCACGGAGCTGCCGCACTTGCCATGGTCGTCATGGGACGTCGGCACTGGTCGCGTCGGGGTTCGCCGCGTGCTCAGAGCTGGAGAGCCAGTCAGCGACGAGGACGTCGATGAAGAGGTCCGTCACGACTTCGCGGGCAATCAGTCGTCGAAAGATCACCGGCCCGCACAGCCGGGCGTAGTCATCAGGGGTGACTTGGCGTCCCGACGGTGCGACCAAGGCATTGAGGGCATCGCAGACGGTGACCACGACATGTCCAAGGGCTGAGTCGCTGGCGGGCTGGTGGTCGGCCGTGGCGATGAGCGCGACGAGCGGGCCGGCGTTGGCCGGATCGTCCATGTCGTCGCGCAGCCGTCGCAGGAATCCGCCGACGATCTGCGCGGCGGAACCCGACCCGTTGGGCAAGCCGTCCATCGATTGCTGAAGAACGAGGTCGACGAAAAGGGCCTCGCGAGTTGGCCAGTGGCGATACAACGTCTGACGAGTGACCCTGGTTTCTGCGGCGAGTTCACTGTAGGTCACAGAGGTCGGCCCGGCCGTGGCAATGAGGCGCCGGGCGTGCTTCAGGACGTGTGCTCTGGTGCGCTCAATCCGTGGATCTGGTGGAGCGTCCGGACTGGGTTGTAGATCAGTCATGATCGTACGATACGGACTGTATGTTAACGGCCAGTATGTATCTTAAGTGCCGTGCGGGCGTGTGGAGCCATCGCAGTCCGTTCGCGGCAATACGGCGCGTGGACGTCCCGCCGTGTCGATCCTCGCTAGCTGGGATGTCCCCGCTTCGACTTCAGCCTCAGTCGGCGGTGCCGCGAACACCGCGGTCGAGCGCCTCGTTCGATCCTCCGACCAGCTGCCAGACGACCCCGGATCCAGTCGGGCCTAGAGTCAGATGGCGGATCGCCCAGGCGCCGTTGCGATTGCAGTAATGGATGGTCGCAGCGCGACTACATGGACCGCCAGCGCGGCGGCGGCGGTCACCGCCATGGTGATGGCCATCGTGAGCGCCGTCGCGCCGCCGTAGGAGACCACAGGGGCGACAGCGCCTGCGACGCCGAACTGGAACATCCCCATCACACCCGACGCCATGCCCGAGTGGGCACCCTGATGAGCCAACCCGAGCGCAGTGGCGGTCGGCATGATCAACGACGCCGATGACACGGTGAGGAACAGCAACGGCACAAGGACGGGCAATGCTGCGCCGACCGAGGCGGCCAGTACGAGAGCCATCCCGCCGAGCAGCGCCACTGCGAGCCCAACCACCAGGGTTGACGCGGACCCCCACCGCCGGACCAGGCGCGCGCCGGCGAAACCGCCGAGGAGCAGACCTGACGAATTGAGCGCGAACACCAGTGAGAATGCCTGAGCGCTGAGCCCAAACTGCGTTTGCAAGACAAAGGGACTCATCGCGATGTAGCTGAACAAGATTGCCGAACCGAGCGCAAGGACGGCGGTTGTCGCGACAAACTGCCTGTGACACAGGGCTTCCCGTAGCTGCGCGCCTGTGCCTCTGAGGCCGGCACCGACACGCTTGTTGGACGGGAGGGTCTCAGGCACACCCAGTGCCGCAGCGACCAAGAGAGCACAACCAATCAGGCTGAGCGCCAGAAAAGTCCCTTGCCACGGCCCGAGACGCAGTAGCTGGCCGCCCAAGACAGGTGCCAGCACCGGTGCCACCCCGGTGACGACCATTAGGAGCGAGAACACCTGAGCGGCGTTATCGGTGTCGCACAGATCACGAACTATGGCGCGCGCGATCACGATCCCGGCCCCGCCTGCCACGCCTTGCACGAAGCGCAGCGCAATGAGGACGCCGACGGTGGGGGCGAAGGCACACAGGATCGACACCAGGCCGAATGCGCCGACCCCGATGAGCAGCGGCTTCCGTCTCCCGAACCGATCGCTGAGGGGCCCGACGAGCACCTGTCCAGCGGCGAGGCCGATCATGCACGCCGTCATCGTCAACTGGGCGGCGGAGGCGGGACCCCCAAAGTCCTCCGCCAGAGCGGGCAGCGCAGGCAGATAGAGGTCCAGCGACAGGGGGCCGAACGCGGACAGGGCGCCCAGAACCAAGAGTAAACGGATCGGCAAAACGCTATTGGTAAGCACCATTCACATACCAGAGCAGACCTGCGCCACGTCAGTGCCGTCCCCCGCGGCCAACGGAACCACGCGCAGGTGCCATCCCCCGGCTGCCTCGGTCAACCTGGTGACAGCGTCGGGCCCCTCCACGTACACGGGTGGTTGGTGGACACCGAAGTGCATGGGCACCAACGCTTTCGCGCCCAGAATCACCGCCGCCTGCACGGCCTGTTCCGGTGTCATTACGGCGGGCAACCGACTGGGAGGTTGCAGGTGCGGCACGTTCACCACTGCCGCGTTGATCGGCAGCACTGCGACGTCGATCGGTCCCGCGCGCCGGGCGATCAGCCACCAGTACCCGTGGAAGATCGTGTCGCCGCCGTGGAACACGCGCTGCCCGTCGGCCTCGACTACCCAGTTCACCTGGATATCGCCCAGGCCGTCGACCGA
>NZ_JBEVLO010000441.1:0-10242 GCF_040509115.1 Mycobacterium sp.
CGGGATCGCTCCGCAAGCCGTTCGTCGTTCGTTCGGATGCCGATCCCATCCCGTCACGTGGACATCGCGGGGCGGGTCGCTGCCATCCTTCAGATCACTTCGCTGGATGTCTGTGCGCCCGAAGGGATTCGAACCCCTAACCTTCTGATCCGTAGTCAGATGCTCTATCCGTTGAGCTACGGGCGCGTGCTATTCACTTGTTCGGCTGGCGAACCAGCCGTGGCGGAGGCGAGAGGATTTGAACCTCCGGTCCGCTTTAAGACGGACAACTCATTAGCAGTGAGTCCCATTCGGCCGCTCTGGCACGCCTCCTGACCGCTCCATAGAGTACCGGACTCGCATCAAGACCCCAGAACCGCCGAGGGAGAAGCGTACACAGCCAGGCGACCGGAAGGCAAAGCGCGCCTCGGGACGTCTGCACCGCACCCCTAGACTGTTCGCGTGACCGCCCGCCTTCGCCCCGAACTGGCAGATCTGCCGGCCTACACGCCCGGCAAGACGGTGCCGGGCGCCATCAAGATCGCAAGCAACGAGACCGTGGACGGTCCCCTGCCCAGCGTGCGCGCCGCGATCGCGAAAGCCACCGACTCGATCAACCGCTACCCCGACAACGGCTACCTCGAACTGAGGGATCGGCTGGCCAAGTACCTCGACGACGGCGCCTTCGCCCCCGAACAGATCTCGGTGGGCAGCGGTTCGGTGAGCCTGTGCCAGCAGCTCGTCCAGATCACCTCCACCGTCGGCGACGAGGTGCTGTTCGGCTGGCGCAGTTTCGAGATCTACCCGCTGCAGGTCCGCACCGCAGGCGCGACGCCGGTGCAGGTACCCCTCACCGACCACACGTACGACCTCGACGCGATGCTGGCCGCGATCACCGATCGCACCCGGCTGATCTTCGTCTGCAACCCGAACAATCCGACGTCGACCGTCGTCGACCCCGACGCGCTCGCGCAGTTCGTCGCGGCGGTGCCGTCGAACATCCTGATCGCGATCGACGAGGCGTACGTCGAGTACATCCGCGACGGCATGCTGCCCGACAGCTTCGGCCTGGTCCGCGAGCACCGCAATGTCGTTGTGCTGCGCACCTTCTCGAAGGCCTATGGTCTCGCGGGCCTGCGGATCGGCTACGCCGTCGCCGATCCGGACATCATCACCGCCCTCGGCAAGGTCTACGTGCCGTTCACTGCGACCAGCGTCTCGCAAGCCGCTGCGATCGCCTCGATCGACGCCGCCGACGAGCTGATGGCCCGCACCGACGCCGTCGTCCTCGAACGGGTCCGCGTCACGGCTGCCCTGCTCGACGCCGGGTTCACCGTGCCACCCTCGCAAGCGAACTTCGTGTGGCTCCCGCTGGCCGAACGCACGGACGCATTCGTCAACAGCGCCGCGGACAACCGTCTGCTGGTGCGCCCCTACGGGCAGGACGGCGTCCGGGTCACCGTCGCCGCGCCCCACGAAAACGACGCCTTCCTCGAGTTCGCCGCCCGTTGGAACGCCCCCGGCGGAGCAGGCAACCGAACAGAAGCATCATGACCGACGCCCGAAAGACGTTCGCGGCGTTGACCGAACGCACCGACCAGATTCCCGACGCCGAACTCGACGCACTGTGGGAGACGCTGCGGCCCGCCACCGTCGAGTTCATGATCGGCGAATGGAAGGGCGGCGAGTTCGCAACCGGCCACCGCGCCAACGGCTTCATGGAGAAGCTGAACTGGTTCGGCAAGACGTTCAACTCGGCGGCCGACGCCAAGCCCCTAGTGTGTCTGGACGCCGACGGCAACAGGTTCTCCAACACCGAGGCCATGAAGGGCGAAGCCAGTCTGTGGCTGGAGGAGTTCCGCGGTGAGGTGACGGCGACGATGGTGTACGACGGCACGCCGGTCCACGACCACTTCAAGGTGGTCGACGACGATACCGTGCTTGGCATCATGAACGGCAAGGGCACACTCGACACCCGCTCGGGATCACCGCGGCACCTGTACTTCTATCTGGAAAGGGTCTAGGTCCCCGTCGTGCGGCCCACTTGGGCCTAGGGTTGCCCAGATGAGGACGCGCGTTCTGGTCGTCGGCGTCGCATTCGCCGCAGCGGGAATGATCACCGCCTGCGAGAGGACCACGCCCGGGACGGTGGCCATGACCACCGAGCCGGGGTTCTCGATCAGCACGACGTCCAGGCCGACCACGTCATCACCGCGGTCGACGACACCGCGCTCCACGACACCGAACTCGACGACACCGCGCTCCACGACACCGCGCACGCCGGGCAGCGGCCCTCGGTCGGACGCCCTGAGCATGGCCTGCCAGGAGTACGTGGACCTCGATCCCGCCGAGCAGGAGTCCGTCATCGACGAGATCATCAACCAGTCCGACTCGGTGTTCGACCCCAGCCAGCGGGACATCGCCAAGATCTTCGTCGACGGGACCTGCACGTTCCTGCCGGAGGCGGTCGTCAGCGAGCTACTGCTCGGCGGTCCACCTCCATAGGCCACCGGCAACCTTCCCAGCGCCGCCCCGTAGCCTCCACTTCATGGGTGATGCATACGAATCCATGACCGTCGACGTCGACGGCCACGTGGCGCGGGTGACGCTGACCGGTCCCGGCAAGGGCAACGCAATGGGGCCTGCCTTCTGGGCCGAACTGCCCGAGGTCTTCCAGTCACTGGACGCCGATCCCGACGTCCGCGCGATCGTCCTCACCGGGTCGGGCAGGAACTTCAGCTACGGCCTCGACCTGACTGCGATGGGCGGCACCCTGGCCCCCGTGCTGGCCGAGGGCGCGATGGCACGGCCTCGGACCGAGTTCCACACCAAGCTCAAGGCGATGCAGCGCGCCATCACGGCAGTCGCCGACTGCCGCACACCCGTCGTCGCATCGGTGGCCGGCTGGTGCATTGGCGGCGGCGTCGACCTGATCTCGGCCGTCGACATCCGGTACGCCAGCGCCGACGCCAAGTTCTCGGTGCGCGAGGTCAAGCTCGCGATGGTCGCCGACGTCGGCAGCCTGGCGCGGTTGCCGCTGATCTTGTCCGAGGGACACCTTCGTGAACTGGCGTTGACGGGCAAGGACATCGACGCCGAGCGCGCCGAGAAGATCGGTCTGGTCAACGACGTCTTCGCCGACGCCGACGCGTCGCTCGCCGCAGCGCACGCGACCGCCAGCGAGATCGCCGCCAACCCACCGCTGGTGGTGCAGGGCATCAAGGACGTGCTGGACGAGCAGACCAGCGCGCGGGTGACGTCGAGCCTGCGTTACGTGGCCGCCTGGAACACCGCGTTTCTGCCGTCGAAGGATCTCGGCGAGGGCATCGCCGCGATGTTCGCGAAGCGGCCACCGGAGTTCAAGGGCGAGTAGGGATCTACCCCGCCGCACGGTCGCCGCAGGAAGAGAGCGGTGGCGGAGGGATTTGAACCCCCGGACGGTGTTAGCCGTCTCTCGCTTTCAAGGCGAGTGCATTAGGCCGCTCTGCCACGCCACCGCGGAACATCCTACGGGCCGGCCCTCAGCGCACGCGCGAAGAGCGACGGTTTAGACCCGGCCCAACGTCGCGGGCATGTCCTCGGACCTCATCGCGATGCTGATCCGCCGACAGTTGTCGCCGAGCGCCGCGGTCTGCGCTCGCGACAACCGGCGCAGGAAGTGATTCCGCACACCGCTGCCGTACGTCACCATGGCCAGGTGCAACACCTCCCTGCCCTCGTCGGTGATCGTCGCCAGCACGCCACGACCGTCCTCCGGCGACGAACAACGGCTCACCAGCCCCAACTGCTCGAGCCGGTGGATCTGCCGAGTCACTCTGCTGGGCAACGACATCAACATCTCGGCAAGATCGCCCATCCGAGCCGATCCGGTGCCCGAGTTGTCGAGCGCATCGAGTAGTCGAACATCGTTCAGAGTCAGATGGTGAGCGTCCACCAGCTCGCGGTTCACCGTGGCATACAGACGCAACGACGCGTCCAGAAAGTGTTGCCACGCATGTTGTTCTGCAATGTCTAGGCCAGGCATCGTGCTCGCCATCCGTCCCCCCGCCATCCCCTCCATTGCGCCATAGTAGGACCGAGATCGGCGGGTAGTAGCGTTATCGACATGCGTGCGATCGTCGCCGAAAGTGCGACTGAACTGGTCTGGCGAGAAGTACCCGACGTCACTGCACTAGCGGGTGAAGTGGTCGTCGACGTGGTTGCCGCCGGGATCAATCGGGCGGACCTGCTGCAGGCCTCCGGCAACTACCCACCACCGCCAGGTGCCAGCACGACGATCGGGCTCGAAGTCTCGGGCCACGTGTCCGCCCTCGGCGAAGGCGTCACCTCGTGGTCGGTCGGCGACCCCGTGTGCGCGCTGCTCGCCGGCGGTGGCTACGCCGAACGCGTCGCGGTCCCCGCCGGTCAGCTGATGCCGATCCCCGACGGCGTCTCCCTTCATCACGCGGCCGGGCTTCCCGAGGTCGCCTGCACGGTGTGGTCGAACCTCGGCATGACCGCGCACCTGTCAGCGGGACAGACCGTGCTCTTCCACGGCGGTGCCAGCGGTATCGGGACCCACGGCATCCAGGTGGCCCACGCCATGGGATGCCGCGTCGCGGTCACCGCAGGATCCGCCGAGAAGCTCGAAGTGTGTCGCACCCTCGGTGCCGACGTCACCATCAACTACCGCGACGAGGACTTCGTCGAGCGGATCCGGGCCGAAACCGACGGCCGGGGCGCCGACGTGATCCTCGACCTCATGGGCGCCTCGTACCTGGATCGCAACGTCGACGCGCTTGCCCCCGACGGGCGACTCATCGTCATCGGCTTCCAGGGCGGCGTCAAGGCTGAGCTCGATCTCACCAAGCTGATGGCCAAGCGCGCCGGGGTCATCTCGACGGCGCTTCGGTCGCGACCGGTCGACGGTCCGACGGGCAAAGCCGCCATCGTAAGCGACGTGGTCGCCAACGTGTGGCCGATGATCGCCGACGGTCGGGTCAGTCCCATCATCGGCGCGGAGCTGCCCATCGAGGAGGCCACCGAGGCCCATCGGCTCCTCAAGGACAGCGAGGTGCACGGAAAAGTGCTTCTGCGCGTGCGCGATTGACGCGCTGATTAGCCCAGCGAGGCCAGTGCCCGGACCAGCTGGTCCACCTCGGCCATCGTCGTGTAGTGCGCAAGCCCCACCGTGACCGCGCCGCCGATGTCGTTGACGCCGATGACGTCGAGCACCCTGGACGTGGTGTTGTGGACCGCGAGCACGCCGTTGTCCGCGAGGCGCTGCACCACCCGCTCGGCGGGCACGCCGTCCACCGCGAAGCTGAGCACCGGGATACGCTCCTCGGGCTGGCCGATCACCATGACCAGCGGCAGCGAACGCAGCGACATCAACAGGTACTCGAACAGCCGGTCCATGTACGCGGCCGCCGATTGCATTGAAACGGTGAGCCTTTCACGCCGGGTGCCCGACGCGGACTCGTCAAGCGAGGCCAGGTACTCGACGCTTGCCACGACACCCGCGAGCATCCCGAACTGATGCGTCCCCATCTCGAGGCGCTCGACCCCGACGGCCAGCGGGTCCAGTGACACCGCACCGAAGGTGTCGATCAACGAGGCGTCCCGGAACACCAGGGCGCCGATCGGCGGGCCTCCCCACGCGACGGCGTTCACCGCGAGGATGTCGGCTTCCGACTCGTCCATGTCGATCAGCCGGTAGGGCGCGGCAGCCGAATGGTCGACGACGACCGTCCCGCCGTTCTCGTGCAGGAGCTTCGTCACCGGCCGCAGATCGTTGACGGCACCGATCGACGACGACGCCGACGTCATGGCCACCAATTTCGTGGGCTTGTCGATCAACGACTCCCACTGCCAGGCGGGCAACTCGCCGGTTTCGATGTCGACCTCGGCCCACTTGACCTTGGCGCCATACCGATTCGCCGCCCGCAGCCACGGCGCGATGTTCGCTTCGTCGTCCAGCCGGGTGACCACCAGTTCGTGACCGAGCCCCACGCGTGACGACGAGGCCTCGGCAAGTGACGTCAGCAGGATCGCGCGGTCGGCGCCCAGCACCACTCCGCGCGGGTCGGCACCGACGAAGTCCCCGATGGCCTGGCGAGCCGCCTGCAGAACCGCGGCGCTACGCGTGGCGGCCGGATGTGGGCCCCGACCCGTGGTCATCGAGCCACGGAATGCCGTGGACACGGTCGTCGCTACGGAGTCCGGTAGCAACATCCCGTTCTGGGCGTCGAAATGCACCCAGCCGTCGCCCAAGGACGGATGCAAACCACGCACCCGGGCGACGTCGTATGCCATTCCAGCCACCTTCGAGCGTCCATGAGTACAGCGAACCGAACTGGTTTCGGGTGCCCGTCCGTGCCAACGCCCTGCAGGACCAAGTCACCTGGATGGTCATACTAGTGCAGTGAGCTTGGCGTCCGGGGTGCTAGTGGCGCTGTTGGTACTCATCGTTCCCGGAGCAATCATCGCTCGCGTCGGTCAGCTACCCGGCCCGATCGCCGTCGCCGTCGCACCCGCGCTGACCTACGGCACCGTCGCCCTGGCCATCCTGCCGCTCGGCGCGGTCGGGATCCATTGGAACGGCTGGACCGCACTACTGGCGCTAATCGTGGTAATCATCCTCGTCGTAGCCACACAGGTGGTGTTCGGCCACCGCCGCGGAGGGTCGGGCGACGGACAGCCGATTACCTGGGGGCCCGCGCTGGTGGTCGCTGCAGGCGTGCTGCTCGGCGCCGCGTTGATCACCTTTGCAGCAATTCGCGGACTTCCGCATTGGCAATCGATTCCGAGCACCTGGGACTCGGTCTGGCACGCCAACACCGTGAGATTCATCGTCGAAACGGGTCAGGCCTCGCCGACCCACATGGGCGAGCTACGCAACGTCGAAACCCAGGACGCGCTGTACTACCCATCCACCTTCCATGCCCTCGCCGCGATCCAGTGTCACCTCACCGGCATCGCCGCCACCACCGCGTACACGTTGAACTCGGTGGGCGTCGCCGTCTGGCTCTTCCCGGTGAGCGCCGCCGCCCTGACATGGCACCTGCTCCGCGGTCGGGACATCGGTCAGTGGCAGGCCGCAGGGGCCGCGGCTGCGGCGGCCGCGCTCTCGGCGTCGTTCACCGCGATTCCCTACGTCGAGTTCGACACCGCCTCCATGCCCAACCTGGCGGCCTACGGACTCGCCGTCCCGACGATGTTGCTCATCGTCTCCTCACTGCGGCACCGCGACCGCATTCCGCTGGCCGTCGTCGCACTGCTCGGTGTGTTCTCGGTGCACATCACCGGCGGCGTGGTGACGGTGCTGTTCGTGGTGGCGTGGTGGCTCTTCGAGGGACTCTGGCATCCCGTCCGCGGCAGGCTCGCCGACTTCGTGGGCCTGGCGGTGGTCGCCGTCCCCACCGTCCTTTTGCTGCTACCGCAGTTCGTCGGCGTCCTGCAGCAGGCCGAGATCATCGAGGGCCACCAGTTCGACACCCACGAAGGCAAGCGAAAGGCCCTGTTCGACGCCGTCGTCCAGCACACCCGCCACCTCAACGACTACCCGATCCAAAACGCCCTGATCGCACTCGCCGCGATCGGCTTCGTGGTCCTGCTGGTCCGACGGATCTGGTGGCCGGCCGCGGTCTGGCTGCTGCTGGTCTATTCGATCATCCACGCGTCCGCGCCCTTCGGAGGGCCGATCGGCACGGTCACCGCGAAGTTCACCGACCTCTTCTACAGCGACCCGCGACGGTTGTCGGCGGTGGTGACCATGCTGCTGGCCCCGATGGCGGGCATCGCACTGTTCACCCTGACCTCGGCCGCGGTCAGAGGCCTGCGGCGACTGGCGCCCCGGCTGCCCGCGCGCGTCGGCTACGCCGCGACGGCGATCGTGATGATCGCCGTGTCCATCGGCATGGCCTGGCACTACTTCCCCAGACACCGCTTCCTGATCGGCGAGAAGTACGACTCGGTCATGGTCGACGACAAGGACCTGCAGGCGTTCGCCTACCTGGCGACGCTGCCCGGCGCCCACGACACCCTGATCGGCAACGCGAACATCGACGGCACGGCGTGGATGTACGCCGTCGCAGGCCTGCATCCCCTTTGGACGCACTATGACTTTCCGCAACAGCAGGGGCCGGGGCCCAACCGCTTCATCATCTGGGCGTACGCCGACGACGCCGACACCGATCCACGGGTCGCCGAGGCGGTCCACGCGCTCAACATCCGCTACATCATCACCAGCAAGCCGGTGGTGCGGGGGTTCGTGATGCCCGACGGACTAGTCTCGCTAAGCGAGTCGAAGTCGTGGAAGCAGATCTACGACAACGGCGAGGACCACATCTATGAGTGGCAGGGCAAGTAAGACGTTCAGGGAGTACGGAGAGCATGACGAGTAGCGCCGACGACGGAAACGTCGAGAACATCGAGATCATCGGTGACCTGTCCACGGCGGGTGACGACGCCGACGGCAAGTCGCTGACCGACCTCGTCGAGCAGCCCGCAAAGGTCATGAGGATCGGCACCATGATCAAGCAGCTCCTCGAGGAGGTCCGCGCGGCACCGCTCGACGACGCCAGCCGGGGCAGGCTGCGCGAGATCCACGCCCGCAGCGTCCGCGAGCTCGAGGAAGGGCTCGCCCCCGAGCTGCGCGAGGAACTCGAACGCCTCGCACTGCCCTTCGGCGAGGACAGCCTGCCATCGGACGCCGAGCTCCGCATCGCGCAGGCCCAGCTGGTCGGCTGGCTGGAAGGCCTCTTCCACGGCATCCAGACGGCGCTGTTCGCCCAGCAGATGGCGGCCCGCGCGCAACTGGAGCAGATGCGTCAGGGCGCACTGCCGCCCGGCATCTCGGGCGCACCGGGACAACGCGGTGCTTCGGGCCCGGGGAGCTCGGGGACCGGGCAGTACCTCTAGCTGTGGGCGACCCGCACATCGCGACCCAGAACGCCTGGGTGGAGTTCCCGATCTTCGACGCCAAGTCGCGGTCGCTGAAGAAGGCCTTCCTCGGCAAGGCGGGCGGCACCATCGGCCGCAACGAATCCAACGTCGTCGTCATCGAAGCTCTTCGCGACATCACCATGTCCCTCGAGATGGGTGACCGCGTCGGGCTCGTCGGCCACAACGGGGCAGGCAAGTCGACGCTGCTGCGGCTGCTGTCCGGCATCTACGAGCCGACCCGAGGATCGGCGACCGTCCACGGCCGCGTCGCACCGGTCTTCGACCTCGGCGTCGGCATGGATCCGGAGATCTCGGGATTCGAGAACATCATCATCCGGGGCATGTTCCTTGGGCAGACGCGCAAGCAGATGGCCGCCAAGGTCGACGAGATCGCCGACTTCACCGAGCTCGGCGACTACCTGTCGATGCCGCTGCGTACCTATTCGACGGGTATGCGGGTGCGTCTGGCCATGGGCGTGGTGACGAGCATCGACCCCGAGATCCTGCTGCTCGACGAGGGCATCGGCGCCGTCGACGCCGACTTCCTCAAGAAGGCCCGCACGCGCCTGCAAGACCTGGTCGCCAGGTCCGGAATCCTGGTATTCGCCAGCCACTCAAACGAATTCCTGGCCCGGCTCTGCAAGACGGCCATGTGGATCGACCACGGCACCATCAAGATGACCGGCGGCATCGAGGACGTGGTTCGTGCGTACGAGGGCGACGACGCCGCCCATCACGTGCGCGAGGTCCTCGAGGAGAACGCCCGCGAGTCCACCGGTCATGAGTGAGCCCCACGGGCTGGTGTGCGCCATCGTGGTCACCCATCGCCGCGTTGCGGAGCTGACCAAGTCCCTTGACGCCGTGGTCGGACAGACCCGCGCACCCGACCACCTGATCGTGGTCGACAACGACGCCGACGAACGCGTCCGGGAACTCGTTGCCGGACAACCCATCCCGACCACCTACCTGGGATCTCGGCGCAACCTCGGCGGGGCCGGCGGCTTCGCCCTCGGCATGCTGCACGCGCTCGCGCTCGGCGCGGACTGGGTGTGGCTGGCCGACGACGACGGCAGGCCCGCGGACTCCGGCGTGCTCGACACTCTGTTGGATTGCGCGACAAGGCATTCGCTCGCGGAGGTCTCACCCATGGTGTGCGACCTCGCCGACCCGGACCGCTTGGCGTTTCCCTTGCGCCGCGGCCTGGCGTGGCGGCGGCTGGTGTCCGAGCTGCGGGTGGACGGTTCCGGCGGCCGGCGCGGACGCGGGGAGCGCAATGATCTGCTGCCCGGCATCGCGTCACTGTTCAACGGTGCACTCTTTCGAGCCGCCACGCTGGAA
>NZ_JBEVLO010000442.1:0-7960 GCF_040509115.1 Mycobacterium sp.
GCCGGGCTTTCTTTTTGGGTGGGCCACGCCGCCGAGTCTGCGTCCACGGCGACGAGCACTCGCACTTTGCCGCCATGGGTGCAGAGTCGACACCCGATTTCATCCACAACCTCGGTCGGTCGGTCGCCGAATCGTCGACTTGTGTCTGCGCTGACGGCCAGCATGCAGACATGAGCGATGTGCCCTTCGTGGGGTCGGAAGCCTTGGCGTCTGGTCGCCTGACACGCTACGAACTGCGTCGCGACCACCGCGCGATCATGCCGAACGTCTACCTGGACAAGCGACTCCGCCCGTCATTGCGTCAGCGCACCAACGCGGCGTGGCTGTGGTCGGGTCGCGAGGCCGTGGTCGCTGGGCTCGCGGCTTCGGCGCTCCACGGTGCGAAGTGGGTGGACGACGAGGTGCAGGTCGAACTGATCTGGCGCAATGCTCGTTCGCCGCGAGACGTCGTGACCCGTGCCGACCTCCTGCTGGCCGACGAGGCGCAGCGGATCGCAGGACTCGACGTCACCACGCCGGAACGCACGGCGTTCGACCTGGGCAGACGTGGACGACTCGAGCAGGCGGTCGCCCGGCTGGACGCTCTTGCGGCAGCGACGGGGTTCGCGGTCGACGACGTCGCCCGCTTGGCGCTCGCACACCCAGGCGCCCGCGGTCTGCGACAACTTCGGCAAGCCCTTGGCCTCGTCGATGCAGGTGCCGGGTCGCCGAGAGAAACGTCGTTGCGACTCATGCTGATTGGGGCTGGATACCCCCGGCCGAAGACTCAGATCCCGATTCTCGGGCCCGATGGGCGGGCGAAGTACTACCTCGACAGGGGATGGGAGGACCTCACGTTGGCGGTCGAGTACGACGGCGACCATCACCGAAGCGATCCCGTGCAGTTCGGCTACGACATCGAGCGGATGGACTTCGTGAACGGTGTCGGATGGCACGTGATCAGAGTTGCGGCGGCGATGCGGCGCGCCGAGGTATTGCGACGAGTGCAACGGGCCTGGGAGTCGCGTCACTCTGCGCTGACGGCGACCTCTACTCGTACTTCATCGCCACCAACGCAGAGTGAGCGCAGGCGAACGGCCTAGCTCAGCCGCTCGATGATCATCGCCATGCCCTGCCCGCCGCCGACGCACATCGTCTCGAGACCGAACGTCTTGTCGTGGGTCGTCAGGTTGTTCAACAGCGTGGCCGTGATGCGAGCGCCGGTCATGCCGAACGGATGGCCGAGGGCGATTGCGCCACCCGACACGTTGAGCCTGTCCTCGTCCATGCCAAGTTCTCGCGCCGAGCCGAGCACCTGCACGGCGAACGCCTCGTTGATCTCGTACAGGTCGATGTCGGCGATCGACATGCCGGCCTTGGCAAGGGCCTTCTTCGATGCCTCGATCGGGCCGAGGCCCATGATCTCCGGCGACAGGCCCGACACGCCGGTGGACACGATGCGCGCCAGCGGCGTCAGCCCCAGTTCCTTGGCTCGGGTGTCACTGGTGATGACCACCGCGGCGGCACCGTCGTTCAACGGACATGCGTTGCCCGCGGTGATGGTGCCATTCGGCCGGAACACCGGCTTGAGCTGACTGATCTTCTCGTAGGTGGTGCCTGCGCGCGGACCGTCGTCCTTCGACACCGTCGTGCCATCGGGCAGGGTCACCGGCGTGATCTCGCGCTCGAAGAAGCCGCTGTTGATCGCCTCCTCGGCGCGGTTCTGGCTGCGGACCCCCCAGTGGTCCTGGTCCTCGCGGCTGATCCCGGTGAACAACGCGACGTTCTCGGCGGTCTGGCCCATCGCGATGTACACGTCGGGCAGCAGACCGTCCTCGCGAGGGTCGTGCCACTCGGTGGCGCCCAGAGCGGCCTGCTCCGAGCGGGCCTGCGCGTCGGCGAACTCGGCGTTCTTGCCGTTGGGCCAACCGTCGGCGCTGCCGTTCATGAAGCGCGACACCGTCTCGACACCCGCCGAGATGAAGGCGTCGCCCTCGCCCGCCTTGATTGCGTGGAACGCCATCCGCGTGGTCTGCAGCGACGACGAGCAGTAGCGGTTGACCGTGGTGCCGGGCAGGAAGTCATACCCCAACTCGACGGCCACGGCCCTGCCGATGTTGAAGCCTGCCTCTCCCGCGGGTTGCCCGCAGCCCATGATCAGGTCGTCGATGTCGCGTGGATCGAGGCCGGGCACCTTGTCCAGCGCGGCCCGCACCATCTGCGCGGCGAGATCGTCGGGCCGCATCTCGACCAGCGATCCCTTGCCTGCGCGGCCGATCGGTGAGCGGGCGGTCGAGACGATGACGGCTTCGGGCATGACGGACGGCCTCCTAGTCAGGGCTTGCGAGTAGCTACAGCGAACCTAGCCCGTGACTGACGGGACCAGCGGTGCGGGTACGCCTGTGGTGCGCCGCCACACTCGCGTCAGCGCGCTTAGCCGCGCCAACGGGGAGTCGTCCCTCGACCGTGAAGTCAACGCGGGCTCGACGTCGGAATCGGCCGTCCACTCGCCGAGCTGGGTGCACAGCGCGGGCAGCAGCTGCGACGCGGCGAGCAGATAGCCTGCGGCGGACGGATGGAACATATCGGTGGAGAACAGCACGTCGGGCGCCTTGCGGAACTCGGGTGCCAGCAGATCGGAGAAGGGCACCGGCACCCCGCCCGCCGCTCGCACGGCCGAAGCCTGCGCGTGCGCCAGCCGCAGCCCGATGGTGCGGGCAACCAGGCGGAGGGGCTGCGGAATCGCCGTGATGACCCCGAAGTCGGGACACGTACCCACGACGACGACGGCACCACTGGCCCGCAGCCGACTGACCGCCGCACCCAGCCGTCGCGCCGAGGGCCCGATGCCGTTGACTGCCGTGACGTCGTTGGCGCCGATCATGACGACGGCTGCATCCGGGGGAGGGCCTGCCACGAACATCGCGTCGATCTGCCCGGACAGCCCCTTGGACGTGGCGCCGACGATCGCCTTGGTGCTCAGCCTGATCCGCTTGCCCGACTGCTCGGCGAGCCCGCGCGCGATGAGCACGCCGGGCACTTCGTCGGCGACGACGCAGCCGTAGCCCGTCGCCGTCGAATCGCCGAAGACCATCAGATGCAGATCGAAGGGTACGTCGCGGCGCCACTTCTCGACCGGCCCGCCGCCCGCGGTGTAGACGCCGTCGGCGCGAGGCGGGACGTCCCACGCCTTCGGAATGACCTGACGGGTCTGATCGGCCTGGTCGTGCAGCAAGTTCCGGGCGCCGACGTACGCGGAGCCCGTAGATGCGAGCGTTGCGGCAGCGGCCAGGGCGATGGTCGACCTACGCGGTGCACGAATGACCACGGACTCATTTTAGGGGCGAATTGACGGTTGTCAGCGTGGCGACCAACATCGAGCGGTCACGTTGCGGTATCAAGTCCGGTACGAAATCGACCAGTTTGAACGTTGAACTAATTGGGGATGTCAAGCTAAGTTACCCATGTTTGGCTGAGTGGCAACTGAACCGGGTACTACAACGGCGTAGGAAGTGGTGGCGATGACCGCACCGAGCAAGATGTCGAGCCCGTCCGGGTCAGCTATAAGTGCTGCTAGAACGCGTAAGGCGCGCAGATTCCCCGTCAGTGACGGAGCCCCCGTCGAAGTCGTCGAAAACGGCCCGAGCCTAGCTGGAAGACTGTTTGCTCTTGCAGCGTTGGCGACCATCAAGCCGGCGCTGACGGTCGGAAGCTACGTGCCACGGATGCCGTGGCCCTTCGGCGTGGTCGACGTGATGGCACGCGTCATGCGGCCCGCACCGGGCACCGTCCGCGCCACCATCGCGCTCCCGAACTGCACCGCCCAACTCGTCCGAGCCGCGGGCGTGCTGCCCGCCGACGGCAAGCGCAGCGTGATCCTGTATCTCCATGGTGGCGCATTTCTCACCTGCGGCGCCAACTCCCATGGTCGACTGGTCACGGCACTGTCCAGCTTCGCGGACGCGCCCGCCTTGGTCGTCAACTACCGGATGATCCCCAAGCATTCGATCGGTCAAGCCATCGAGGACTGTTACGACGCCTACAAGTGGTTGCGGCTCAAGGGGTACGAACCAGAGCAGATCGTCCTCGCGGGCGACTCGGCAGGCGGATACCTGTCCCTGGCGCTCGCGCAACGGCTCCAGTACGAAGGTGAACTCCCCGCGGCGGTGGTGACCATGTCGCCGCTGTTCGAGATCGACAACGAGGGGCGCGCCCAGCATCCCAACACCCACTCGGACGCGATGTTCCCCCCGAAGGCGTTCGACGCCCTGGTGAAGCTGGTCGAGGCTGCGGCCAAGCGTCACGTGGTCGACGGTGTACCCGAGCGCGTGTACGAACCGCTCGATCACGTCGAACCCGGACTGCCACGCACGTTGATCCACGTGTCGGGCTCTGAGGTATTGCTCAACGACGCGCGGAAGGCCGCGCACATGCTGGCTGCGGCGGGCGTACCCGTCGAGGTTCACGTCTGGCCCGGTCAGATGCACGTGTTCCAGCTGGCGGCGCCGTCTGTGAAGGAAGCGACGCGTTCGCTGAAGCAGATCGGCGACTACATTCGCGAGGCCACCTGGTAACCGATCGACCGGCCTGACACGATGGACGCATGCGCATCGCGGGTCATGTCAGTGAGCTGATCGGTAACACTCCTCTCGTTCGATTGAATTCCGTTGTGCCCGAAGGGGCCGGGTTGGTCGCGGCCAAGATCGAGTACCTGAACCCCGGCGGCAGCTCGAAGGACCGCATCGCGATCAAGATGATCGACGCCGCCGAAGCCAGCGGTGAGCTCCGTCCAGGCGGCACCATCGTCGAACCGACGTCGGGCAACACGGGCGTGGGCCTGGCGCTCGTCGCGCAGCAGCGGGGCTACAAGTGCATCTTCGTGTGCCCCGACAAGGTGAGCGAGGACAAGCAAAACGTGCTGCGCGCCTACGGTGCCGACGTCGTCGTGTCTCCGACCGCCGTTCCGCCGGACCATCCGGACAGCTACTACAGCGTGTCCGATCGTCTGGTGCGTGAGATCGACGGAGCGTGGAAGCCCGACCAGTACTCCAACCCCCAAGGCCCGGCGAGCCACTACGAGACGACGGGCCCCGAGATCTGGGCTGACACCGATGGCAAGGTGACGCACTTCGTCGCCGGAGTGGGCACGGGCGGCACCATCACCGGTGCGGGACGCTACCTCAAGGAGATCTCCGGCGGTGCCGTGAAGATCATCGGGGCCGACCCGGAGGGTTCGGTGTACTCGGGCGGGACGGGCAGGCCCTACCTGGTCGAGGGCGTGGGTGAGGACTTCTGGCCGTCGGCGTACGACCCGACCGTCACCGACGAGATCATCGCGGTGTCCGACGCCGACTCCTTCGAGATGACCCGACGGCTGGCGCGCGAGGAGGCGCTGCTCGTCGGAGGCTCCTGTGGCATGGCGGCGGTGGCTGCCGTCCGCGTCGCCGAGGCGGCAGGCCCGGATGCCGTCGTCGTGGTGCTGCTGCCTGATGGCGGAAGGGGTTATCTCTCAAAGATTTTCAGTGACGCGTGGATGTCGTCGTACGGCTTCCTTCGGGACCGGCTCGACGGTTCCGTCGACCAGACCACCGTGGGCGACGTCCTGCGGCGCAAGTCCGGGGCCTTGCCGGACCTTGTGCACACCCATCCGTCGG
This sequence comes from Mycobacterium sp., assembly GCF_040509115.1. GTDB lineage: Bacteria > Actinomycetota > Actinomycetes > Mycobacteriales > Mycobacteriaceae > Mycobacterium. The sequence goes on from NZ_JBEVLO010000442.1 coordinate 5,634, forward strand.
AGACCGTCCGCGACGCCGTCGGCATTCTGCGCGAGTACGGCGTCTCGCAGATGCCGGTGGTGGGGGCGGAGCCTCCGGTCATGGCGGGTGAGGTCGCCGGAAGCGTCTCGGAACGTGAACTCCTCTCGGCGGTCTTCGAGGGCCGGGCAAAGCTCGCAGATGCCGTGTCGCAGCACATGAGTCCGCCGCTGCCGCTCATCGGAGCCGGTGAACTGGTGGGCACGGCGGCCAAGACGTTGCGCGAATGCGATGCGGTCATGGTCGTCGAAGAGGGCAAGCCCGTTGGCGTGATCACCAGGCACGACCTGCTGGGCTTCCTGTCCGACGGGAGTACCCGCCGCTAGGCGTGCGTCAGTGCAACCGGACGGGCCGACACCTCCAAAGCCGTTAGCAACGGCAATGATTCCGCGTGCTCGAATCGTCTGCGCGCGGTGATCAAGTTCTGATTTTGGCGGCCTTTGACAGGTACTTCTCGGGTATGGTGACAGCGCTCTATCCCAGCAAACTGATCACTGGAAGGCGCACATGACCGAGTACCCGCCACCTCCACCTGGTAGTTACCCGCCTCCGCCGCCGGGCAACTACCCGCCACAGGGCGGATTTGGCGGGGCGCCCGCAAAGACCAACAGCCTGGCGATCGCATCGCTGGTCTGTTCTGTCGCCGGCCTGCTGTGCGGTGTCGGATCGATCGTGGGCATCATCCTTGGGTTCGTGGCGATGAATCAGATCAAGAAGACCGGCGAGGGCGGTCATGGCCTTGCTCTTGCCGGCGTGATCGTCGGCATCGTCCTGTTGGTGCTTGGCGTGATCGGCTCGGCGGTGTACCTCTCCTAAGCTCCGGCGCGGTTTCCGCCCGCCATGGACCGCGCCCGTCGGCCGGCGCGCCAACGAACTGAATCTTGCTCGGGTGCAATGACTTGGCCGAAGACACGAACTGGTGAAGCCGTGACTCTCGCACTCAGTGGTCCACTCAGAAGGGGCAGACCATGACCACACCTGCACCGCCGCCGCAGGCTTCGGTCGCCCCGTGTCACCAATTCGGCAGTTCGCCGTCCGTCCTTCACCTCACCGACGGGCGGCGTTGTCGTCGTAACGCCCCGGATCTAGCGATCGGGGCTCGACCCGGCAAGTCGCGCCGATCATCTGGAGGTCCTGTGCGTAATCCTCGTAAGCTGCCAACGACTGAACACGAACCGCAGAAGGGCAGACCATGACCACCCCTCCTCCGCCGCCCCCCGGAAACTATCCACCGCCACCGCCCCAGGGTGGTGGCTACCCTCCTCCTGGTGGTTACCCTCCGCCGGGTGGCGACCCTTCTCCCGGCGGTTATCCGCCGCCGGGTGGCAACTACCCACCGCCACCGGGCGGTAACTATCCGCCACCGGGTGGCAACTACCCACCCCCGCCAGGGAACTACCCACCCCCGCCGGGGAACTACCCGCCCCCGCCGGGGAAGTACCCACCCCCGCCGGCTGGCAACTACCCACCCCCGCCGCCCGGGGGTGGCGCCTACCCGCCGCCGCCGCCCCCCTCCGGCGCATACGCGCCTCCGCCCCCCGGCGGCTATCCACCGGCTCCCGGATTCGGGGGAGGGAGTCAGTTCGACATAGGTCAGGGCTTCTCCTGGGCCTGGAACAAGTTCAGCAAGAACGTTGCGGCACTGATCGTTCCGACGCTGATCTACGCCGTCGTCGTCGGCGTGGTCGGGGCGATCGTCTGGGCGATCGCGCTGGCCCTCGCGCCCAGCGGTACCTCGTCGTACGAGTCCTCCGACTACGGCGTGTCCTACAGTTACTCGTCCGGCCTCGGCGCCGCGAGCATCTTCGTTCTGATCCTCGGTGGCTTGTTGCTCCTCGTCGTCATAGGGGCGGTCTCGTCGGCCTACATCGGTGGGGTGCTCGACATCGTCAACGGGCAGGCGGTGTCCATCGGCTCGTTCCTCAAGCCTCGCAACGTCGTGTCGGTCATCGTGGCGAGCCTGCTCGTCGGCATCGCCGCGTCGATCGGTTCGATCTGCTTCATCGGCGGCATCGTGGTGGCGCTCTTCGCGATGTTCACCACGTTCCTGATCGTCGATCGCAATGTCGCGCCCATCGACTCGATCAAGGAGAGCATCAACATCGTCAAGGCCAACATCGGCCCGGCGATTCTGACCTACCTGATCGCCGCGGTGATCGTGTCGATCGGTTCATTCATCTGCGGTATCGGACTTCTGGTCGCCCTGCCCGTCGCCGTGCTTTTCCAGGCCTACGCCTACCGCAAACTCAGCGGCGGCGAGGTGGCCCCGCTGACGCCGTAACACGCACCGCCGGGGACGGCTCCGCGCC
>NZ_JBEVLO010000443.1:0-9275 GCF_040509115.1 Mycobacterium sp.
TGGCGATCCGATCGATGTCGGCGAACGGCATTCGAGCCGCGATCGGCCCAGCGGGCTGTGAGGCATACACCGGGTCGTCGGCGGCCGCCCATGCGATGCGCCGACCCAGCCGGTCGTAGTCACCCATCTTCGCAGGAGTCGACGGCGCATCGATCGACGTCGAGGGTGCCACCGTGGACGACAACGCCCGCCAGTTCTCACCCCAGTACCGCGACCAGGTCAGACCAGACAGGATGTAGCAGATCAAGACGACGGCGATCGCCACACCCGTGAGCGCGTGCAGGTCACGCCACCTGATGCGGCCGCCCCGACCCCACCGGATCTTCATGAGTGGCTTGGTGTTTTCGATGGCCCGTGGCCACCACAGATAGATCCCACTGGCCAGTAGCACCAGAATCCAGGTCGCCGTCAGCTCCATCCACAGGTTGCCCACGCCGACGGGGATGGTGGCGTCCGGATACGAGACCGGATCGATCAGATGTCCGAGCGACGGCAACTGAATCGTCGGCCCGTCGTTGCCGAACATCCGGTGCAGCTGATTGGCATAGCCCACGAGGCCGGACAACTCACTGCGCTGTCCGAGATACTGCCCGGTGTAGGGATCGACGTAGACCTGGGTGACGTTGCTCTCACCAGCCGGGTACTGCGGCGCATCCGGTGGAAGGAAGTCCACCCGCGTGGAATGCCCCGGTTGGTCGGGTGGCGTCACCGCGTCCAACGCATAATCGGCACCGACGTGCTCCTGAGCGGTCTTGACCTGTTCGTCGAGGGGAACGGTCTCGGACCCCTGGGCGACGACGAACAGGTCGCCGTTCAACCAGTTGTCCAGCGGCTGGCTGTACAGAATCACCAGACCGGTGCACGCCAGCACGACCAGGACCGGGGCGGCAAACAATCCGATCCAGAAGTGCAGCCGCCAAATTCGGCGCAGCACCGCCGCATCACCACGCCGCGTCGAAGTCATCGTCGTAGTCATGACATCCCCTCAAGCCGTCAAGCTGGCCGCACGGCCGTCGGACCGAGCGGTCAATTCGTGCGTTCACGGCATTAGTCGCACGACACTGCAATCTGGTTCCCCGACCCGCTCGCCGCGTCCCATCTGCGCCCTGGAGGAACATTCAGGCGCGAGTCGGCCACTATAGAGACGTGGAATGCGAGGTGGCCCGGGAAGCGCTGTCGGCGAGAATCGACGGCGAGCGTGAGCCCGTGCCCGCGACCCGCGTGGACGAACACCTCGATGAGTGCGCCGATTGCCGCACTTGGTTCGCCCACGTCACGGTTCAAGCGGACGGTTTACGGCGCATGGCTCAGCGGCCGGCGGTGGTGCAGGCCCAACACCACCAGCGAGATCGAGTGCCGCCGAATCTGCGGATGGGCTGGCAGCGGTGGGCATTGCTCGGCGTCGGTGTGCTGCAGATCGTCGTCGCCGCGATCCAGGCCGTCGGACTGAGCGTCGGCCTCTCCCACGCGGGCATGGGATCTGGTGGACATCTGCTCAATGAATCCACCGCGTGGTCGATCGCGCTCGGCGTGGTGATGGTCGCGGCGGCGGTCCGTCCGTCCGCAGCCGCGGGACTCGCCGGCGTTCTCGGCGTCTTCGTCGGGGTGTTGACGGTGTACGTCGTCGTCGATGCCATGTCCGGGGCCGTTACCGCGACGCGGGTGCTCACCCACATTCCCGTCGTCCTCGGCGCGGTGCTGGCATGCCTGGTGTGGCGCCGCGCTCCGCGGCCGCCGGTAATGCCCGCTGCCGCAAACGAACCCGAAATCGTCTTGCCACCGACCGCCTCGCGGGGCAGGCGCCGTGGGCACCTCTTTCCCACCGATGGATCGGCGGCCTGACCCTAGACCATCACCCCGAACATGATGGCCATGCCCGCCGCCATCATCGCCTGGGCAGCGGTTCCGAGAAACCTGTGCGACGGCTGGCTCGGCTCGGCCTTCCGCGCAACGAAGTAGCGGTAGAGCCACCAGCCCACGGCAACGGTGAAGCCGATGACACACAGCCAGTTCAGCCCGACAATGAAGGGCGGCTCGGCGCTCGGGTCGGCCGCAGGCATGTCGGGCGTGCTCGCCGACGACGATCCGTGATGCCCGGCAGGAGTCCCGCCACCCGCGCCTTCGGCAGGCGCCGGCAGCAGACCGCCGCTCATCACGGCGTACATCCATGCCATCGCGAGCATCATCGAGGCGTGATAGGCGTTGATTCCTCGGTGTCCAGACTGGGCGAACGCAACGACCACGAACCAGACCGTGGCCAGCAGGAAGAACGCCGTGGGACCCGCGGTGGGGACGGCGGCGCCCCACGGCCAGGCCATCGCGACCATCGCCACAGCCATGGCGAGGTGTAGGAACTGACCGACGACGTGCGTCCATACCCGGCGTCCGGTCGCGATGGCGAACACGCATTCCGCGGCGCTCAGGACGAACAGCGCCGTCACGACCGAGCGCAGGAACAGGTCTTGGATCATGGCGGTGTCGAGTGCTCCTTCGGTGGACGGGACGCAATGGTCTCTCGGGCAATGGTCGGAACCGGGCGGTGAAGAGTTCCCACGCCAACGGATGTCTACGACGGACGGTCGTAGGCTGATCCTCGACTCATCGAGCGGGAAAGGTCGCGACGAGTGGAACCAAGCAACACATCGAACGGCTGGGGCCGATGACGGTGCCAAGGCCCGTCGCGGCGGTCGGCGCTGGCTACCTGCTCGCGGTGGCGGGCCTGACGTGGCACGCGATCGACGCCGGTGCCAGCGTGTACGCGTCGACGGGTGACTCCTATCCCGGCCTGCTCACGACCGTTGCCGAGCCGGTGGGCTACTTCACGGCAACCGTGGCGGGCATGCTGTCGTTCGCGGGGTTGCTGTACGTCGTCGTCACCGCGCGCCCGGACCCTCACGGCGTGATCGACGAGCGGGCGTTCCGCATCCACGTCGTGGTCGAGAGGGCGTCCGCCGCGTGGGCGCTCGCCGCGGCGGCGATGGTCGGGATCCAAGCCGCCAGCGATGCCGGGGTACCAGTGACGCGACTGGTCGGCGGTCCGACGTTGTTCGACGCCATCCTTGCCTCCGAAATGGCACGCGCGTGGATCGCGGTGGCAGCAACCGCGCTCGTCGTCACGGTGACCGCGCGCCTATCCGTGCGGTGGGTCACTCACGTTCTGCTGATGGTGCCCGCGTTGATCGGGATCGTCGCCATCCCGGTCAGCGGAAATGCGGGGCAGGGGCCCGACCACGACTACGCCACCAGCGCGGCGATCGTCTTCACCGTCGCGCTCGCCACGTTGGTGGGGGTCAAGGTCGCCGCAGCGATCACCCAGCCTCCGGAAGCGCTGCGGCGCCGCGTCGCGGTCGTCGAAACCGCCGCGGGAGCAACCACTCTCGGGTACGGCATCATGCTGCTGTCCGTTCTGGTGGGGCCTGCCGGACCGTTCGGAACGTCGTACGGTCGGGCGGGCGCCATCGCCGCAGTTCTGTTGTTGGCGGTGTGGGTGAGCGACGTCGCCGCGGTGGCGTCACGCCGTCGGACCGGTGCGTCACCTAGCGCCTTGCGACGCACCACGGGTGCGTTGGCGATGATCGCCATCGTGGCACTGGCCGCGTCGATGGCGACCCAACCTGCGCCGAGACTGCTGACCCACCGGTTTACGACGTGGGACATCTTCCTCGGCTATGCCCTACCCGATCCGCCGAGCGTGGTGACGATCCTGACGGTATGGCGCTTCGACACCTTCATCGGGCTCGGCGCGGTGGCGATGGCCGCGCTCTACGTCATGGGCTACGTCCGCCTACGGCGTCGAGGCGACGGTTGGCCGGTGGGCCGACTGATCGCTTGGGTCGTGGGCTGCATGGTGTTGTTATTCGCCAGCAGCTCGGGCGTCCGGGCCTACGGATCGGCGATGTTCAGCGTGCACATGGCCGAACACATGACGTTGAACATGTTCGTGCCGGTATTGCTCGTAATGGGCGGACCGGTCACGCTGGCGTTGCGGGCCCTGCCGTCCGCCGCGGAAGGTCGACCACCCGGCGCGCGGGAATGGCTGTTGTGGCTGGTGCATTCACGGGCGGCGGCGTTCCTCGCCAACCCGATCACGGCGTTCGTCTTGTTCGTGGCGTCGTTGTACGCCGTGTACTTCACCCCCATCTTCGACACGCTGGTGCGGTATCACTGGGGTCACGAACTGATGAGCGTGCACTTCCTGCTCGTCGGATACCTGTTCTTCTGGGGCATCATCGGCATTGATCCCGGCCCACGCAAGCTTCCCTTCCTCGGACGGCTCGGACTTCTCTTCGCCGTGATGCCGTTTCACGCCTTCTTCGGCATCGCGGCGATGACGATGAACACCGCGATGGGTGGCCAGTTCTACCGGTACGTCGACCTGCCGTGGCTATCGAGCATCCAGGGCGACCAACACCTGGGCGGCGCCATCGCCTGGGGATCCAGCGAGCTGCCGGTGATCCTCGTCGTCGTCGCGCTCGTCGCACAGTGGGCCCGTCAGGATCGTCGAGCGTCGACGCGCTTCGACCGCCACGCCGAATCCGACTATGCCGACGACGAACTCGACGCGTACAACGCGATGCTGCGCGAATTGGCCCGCAACCGTCGCTGACGCTGCTACTCGGCTAGCACCCCGTCTGGAACCGTCGTGCGACTACCCGCTAGCGCCCCGTCCCATGGCAGGCGACACGTCGGTACCAGTCGAAGCCGGTACCCAGTCAAAGCGATCTCCGGGCCCCCGAGGCATCTGAGCGCGGCCCGAAGTTGCGCAGCCGCAAGCTGTTCGTCACCACGAAGAAGGACGAGAACGCCATCGCCGCACCGGCTATCAACGGGTTGAGCAACCCAAGTGCCGCAACGGGTATGGCGGCGACGTTGTAGGCAAACGCCCATGCCAGGTTGACCTTGATCGTGCGCATCGTGGCCGCGGCGAGATCGAGCGCGAGGGGGACGACCGCGAGGTCATCGCGGACCAGGATGACGTCGGCGGCACCGATGGCGACGTCGGTACCGCGACCGATGGCCATGCCGAGGTCGGCACTGGCGAGGGCCGGCCCGTCGTTGATGCCGTCACCGACCATCGCAACCACCCGGCCGTGCTCGCGGAGTTGTTCGATGACGTCGACCTTTCCGTCCGGCAGCACGTCGGCGATGACCTCGTCGATGCCGACCTGGGCCGCGACGGCCGCCGCGGACTCGGGGTTGTCACCGGTCAGCAGCACAGTACGAAGTCCGCGTGCGTGCAGCGCGTCGACCGCATCGACCGCGGAGCCCTTGACGGTGTCAGAAACTGCGACGACACCGCACGGCTCCCCGTCGACCTCGACGAATACCGCTGTCTCACCGCGCGTTTCGGCTTGTCGCCGGGCTGCCACCAGTTCCGCGGAGGGGCAGGACGGGGCGATCCAGGACGGCTTGCCGACCCGCACCGACCGACCGGCCACCGTGCCGACTACGCCACGGCCGGCTATCGCGCGAAAGTCGTCCACCCCGTCATGGCCGTCGCATGCCGCGGCGATCGAGATGCCGACGGCGTGCTCGGAGGCCGACTCGACCGCTGCGGCGTACCTGAGCACGTCGTCGCCCTTCCATCCCCGCGCCGCCACGACGGCGCCGACCGTCAGCCGCCCCGTCGTCAGGGTGCCGGTCTTATCGAAGACGACGGTGTCGACGGCGCGCGTGGCCTCCAACGCCTTGTGTCCCTTGAGGAAGATGCCGAGTTGAGCGCCGCGCCCGGAGGCCACCATCATGGCGGTCGGGGTAGCCAGTCCGAGCGCGCATGGGCAGGCGATGACGAGCACGGCCAGAGCAGCTGAGAATGCTTGATCGGCCCCTCCCCCGGCGACGCCCCATCCGATGGCCGTGACGGCCGCGATGGCGAACACGCAGGGAACGAACACGGCGGCGATGCGATCGGCCAGTCGCTGCGCGTCGGCCTTCTGCGTCTGCGCCGCTTCGACGAGGCGGACCATGCCTGCGAACTGGGTGTCGGCGCCGACCGCGGCGGCTTCGACGATCAATCTTCCGTCCAGCACCACCGTGCCGCCGATCACGCTGCCGCCCGGATTCACCCGCAGGGGCTTGGCCTCGCCCGTCATTGCGCTCATGTCCACGGTCGCGGCGCCCTCGACGACGAGGCCGTCGGCGGCGATGATCTGTCCGGGCCGGACGACGAAGCGTTGTTGTTCCTTGAGTTCGTCGGCGGGAATCACCATCTCGGACCCGTCGCCGAGCAGGACGACGACGTCCTTTGCGCTGAGCGCCGCCAGTGCGCGCAGGGCTCCGCCTGCCTTTGACTTCGCTCTCGCCTCGAAGTAGCGACCAGCCAGGACGAACACCGTCACGCCCGCGGCGACTTCGAAGTAAATCGCGTCGCTCCCGACCAGTGCCTGCCACACTCCCCCGACGGCGTCGGCGGCGTCGGCGGCGTTGTTGTGGTGACCGAACACCGTATACAGCGACCAGATCGACGCAGCGGTGATGCCCACGGAGATGAGCGTCTCCATCGATGCACCGCCATGACGGGCCTGACGCAGGGCCACGCGATGGAACGGCCATGCCGCCCAAGTCACCACGGGCACAGCCAGCGCCGTCAGTACCCACTGCCAGCCGGTGAAGCGGGTACTGGGAACCACGGCGAACATGACTGACAGGTCAGCCAACGGGACGAAGAGGACGGCCGCCACCGCAAGTCTGATCAGCAGGTACCGCGCGTGGTCGTCATCGGGATCGTCGTCGTGATGGGCACTCGCGACGCGGGGTCGGGCCTGGTATCCGGCGCGATGAACCGCGTCGCACAGTTCCGAAGCGGCCGTGTCCGCCGCGGCGTCGACGGTGGCGACGCGGGTGGCGAAGTTCACGGACGCCCTCACACCGGGCAGCTTGTTCAGCGCCTTTTCGACTCGGTTTGCGCAGGCAGCACAGGACATGCCGGTGACGTCGAGTTGTACGCGCTGCGCGTCGGTCGTGCCATCGTTGGTTACCGCCGCAGTGATCGACACCGACAACTCCATCTCCTCGTGCACACGCTTCATCAGACAAAGTCGTCACAGCGCCGCGATGAGTTCCCGAACGTCATGGCCTAGGCTCCCTAGCCGTGGCGACAAGTGGCGACGACGACCAAGTTACCCACCTCGCCAAGCGGGCCGGTCGCGGCGATCGGGCGGCGCTCGCGCAATTCATCGAGGCCACTCAGCGGGACGTCTGGCGGACGGTGGCCTACCTGGCCGATCCGGCGAGCGCCGACGATCTGACGCAGGAGACGTTCTTGCGCGCGATCAAGTCGCTGCCGCGCTTCAGCGGTCGATCGACGGCCAAGACGTGGTTGATGTCGATCGCGCGCCGCGTGGTCGTGGACCAGATCCGATACAACACGAGCCGACCGCGACCGGCATACGTCGTGGACCTGGACGACGTGCTCGGGGATAGCCGGGGCGGCAACCGGATCGAAGAGATGGTCGAGATCCGCATTCTGCTCGATGGGCTGGACGCCGAGCGCCGTGAGGCGCTGGTGCTGACGCAAGTTCTCGGGATGACCTACGCCGAAGCCGCCGAAGTCTGCGGGTGTCCGATCGGCACAATCCGGTCGCGAGTCGCACGCGCGCGGGACGACCTGTTGCGCGCGGCCAACGACGAAGGCCGGGCCGGATCGGCCTGACGCCGTCGTGCGACTCTATTGCATCGTCGGAACGGCAGCGGCAAGAAGCTGCATGCCGAAGAACATGTAGCCCATCGAGAGTGCCATGGTCGCCATCAGGGTCCGCTCCTTCCAATCCGAGTCAACGAGTTGATCACCTGCATGCGAGCCGCGGGCCACATCAGGAAATGCCTGACCACCCGTCGACAGTGACATCGATTTGCATTCCGTCGCGACTTGTCGGGCGGGTGTCTTCGGGGCCGCTCGCCGTCTGAGGGCCAATTCGTACGGAAACCATCGGTGATTGGCCGTCGAGCGAACATCGTCCGGGAAGAGGTTCGCCGCCCAGCCGAAAGTCTCGATGGCGAACCACGATACGAGGACGAAGATCAGGATCGCGTTCCAGCGCATCATGGGAAACCACATGTAGGCCATCGACGCCTGCCCTACCAGCAGCAGAAGCCAGAGCAGGTTGACGGGTTGGCCACTCACGAACTTGGCGAGTAAGTACACGCCGACCGCGGTCGAACTGGCAATGAAGAACCACATTTGCCACGCGGCGGGCAGCCAGATCCAGTAGTACGACATCGACAGGAACATGTACATCATTGACAGCGCCATCGTGACGTGTCCGGCGTGAAACCATCTGTTCCCGTGACCGTGGACCAGGCATGGCAGATGGTGGACGATGCCAAGCGCCAGACCAACGGAGAACACGATGCTGAGCCAGCCCGGAAAATAATCCGGACCGGATGTCAAGAAGCCAAGCACGAGAATCTCTCCTCTTCCAGGGTTGAGAGCTGACCGTCGCGGCCACTCGAATCGAGAGTGACTGCGGCACAACTGAATCCGGTTTAGTCCTGTGATCGCCACGCGTTCGAGGCCGCCTAGACGTGTCAGCTTCGCCATGACCCCTCTTCCGTGCCATCACCGTTGGAGCGTTTGATACATGGTCGCGCGAGGGTGAGCTTTGGTTCCCGAGGCCACGTTCGGTCCGTACATGGGTCCTGAACCGGACCAAGGGGCGGTGTGGCATCGCCTGAGAGCCGAACCGTTGCCAGGGGCCGGCTCAACACAGCGAGATTGCGTGCCCGTCGGGCGGCGAGGCTCGACGTGGCGACCCCAGCCATCAGGCAACGCACAGTGCAGGCACAGGTCGTGATGCAGGTTCTCGACCTAACGTCGCCGGAATCGAGCGAATTGCACTGCACCCGGACTCGATCGAATTCCCGTCGGACCGCTCTGATCGTCGATGCCGCTGTGGCGGTGGGTGGTTCGTGTCCGACGCTCGGCGAGGAGATGAAATGCACCAGAGAGTCGATCATTTCGGCCACTTCGGGTTCACCGAGTGCTCCTGCCAGACTCGCTGGCAGCGCAAGACGCTCGCGTCGCCACCCTCAGCGCTAACTGTTGGCGGCCGCCGAGGAACGGACCAACGACGCGCACCCGTCGGCGCGGGCATCGTGGTCACGACGATGGCCGGCCGCAGCCTTCTCACCTGCAATGGTTTCTATAAGAAAGCAATCACCCTTGCATGTCACCCAACCTTGTTGTCTAGCCTCGCGATATTCATCGTCCCTCGCCTAGGAGCAACCATGGCCGTACCAGACCTCAACGGCATCCGTCCATGAACACCACACGCATG
>NZ_JBEVLO010000444.1:0-18558 GCF_040509115.1 Mycobacterium sp.
GTCGAAGACCTGGGGCCGTGGCTGGAGAACACCTCGGCCACCAGCGCCGAGTACGACTTCGAGGACATCTTCGAGGGCCTGCGCACCTCGACCCGCTGGGACTTCACGCTTGGCAACCCACACGGGACCGGCGGTCAATGGGCCATTCCGTGGGGTTTCGAGAACACCGTGGTCGCCTACAACAAGCGGATCTTCGACGAGAAGGGCATCACCAAACTGCCCGATAACCTCGACGATTTCATCCAGCTGGCGATCGACCTGACCGACCGTCCGAACAACCAGTACGGCCTGTCGACCCGCGGATCGAAATCCTGGGCGACGATCCACCCCGGCTTCATGACGCAGTACACCCGCCAGGGTGCGGTGGACTACACGTTCAACGGTTCGGAGCTGATCGCGGAGATGGACAGCGACGAGGCCATCGACTTCACGAAGAAGTGGATCCAATTGCAGCACGACGCCGGCCCGACGTCGTGGACCACGTACGACTATCCCAACGCCACAGGTGATCTCGGTGACGGCAAGGCGATGATGGTGTTCGACGCCGACAGTGCGACCTACCCCAAGAACAAGCCGGGAGCCAGCAAGGAGGCGGGCAACATCGCCTGGTACGCCGGTCCCGCCGGGCCCGACGGCAACTATAAGACCAACCTGTGGACGTGGAGCTGGGCCATGAGCGCCAACTCGCGAAACAAACTGCCCGCATGGCTGTTCATGCAGTGGGCCACCGGCAAGGACGCGATGAACAAGGCCGTCGAGGGCGGCACCTACGCCGATCCGGTGCGTCAATCGGTGTTCGACAGCACCTTCAAGCGCGTCGCAGCCGACCAGTTCGGCTATCTCGAAGCGTTCGAGACCGTCATCGGGGAATCCAAGATCCAGTTCACACCTCAGAAGAAGTTCTTCGACACCACGCAGAACTGGGCCGTGGCCCTGCAGGACATCTACGGCGGAGACGACGCGGCATCCCGGTTGCGAAGTCTTGCCAAGACCAACACCTCCAAGGTCAACCTCTAGGAGCCGTGGCACATGACAACTCAGACCCCCAAGGCGCCGGCGACCTCGTCGGAACAGCCTGCCACGGCGCGCAATCAGAAACTGCCGGAGGTACCGAGCTGGCGGCGCAAGCTGAGGCCGTATCTGCTCTCGGTTCCTGCCGTCGTGATCGTGATCGGAATCCTGTACCCGTTCGCGGTCGGTGCGTACTACGCATTCCTCAACTACGCCGCGGTCAACCCCGACCCGCACTTCGTCTGGTTCCAGAACTTCGGATCGGTTCTCGGCGACCAGGTGTTCTGGAAGAGCGTCCAGGTCACGGTGACCTTCTCGCTGCTCGCCACCGTGATCGAGACGGTGCTCGGCGTCGGCCTCGCGCTGCTGCTGAACCGGTCATCGATCATCGGCAAGATCTTCGAGAAGGTGTTGATCCTGCCGCTGATGATCGCCCCCGTGATCGCGGGCGTGATCTGGAAGTTGATGTTCAACCCCCAGTTCGGCATCCTCAACCACGTTCTGGGACTGGGCAACACATTCGACTGGCTATCGGCGGGCAACGCGCTGTTCTCGGTGATCCTGGTCGACGTCTGGATCTTCACGCCGTTCGTGGCGATCCTGGTGCTCGCGGGGATCAGGTCGCTGCCAAGGGAGCCCTTCGAGGCCTCCGAGGTGGACGGCGCCAGTTGGTTCTTCATGTTCCGCAAGCTCATGCTGCCGATGCTTTGGCCCTACATCCTGGTCGCCGTCATCTTCCGGTTCATGGACAACCTCAAGGTGTTCGACCACATCTACGTGCTGACGGCGGGCGGGCCCGGTGTCGCCACCCGCACCCTGCAGATCGGGGCGTTCGAGGACTCGATCATCAACCTCGACTACTCACGCGGCAGCACCTACATGCTGCTGCTGTGGATCATCGTGTTCATCACCGCGCGCTATCTGGTGAGCGTGCTCGGCAAGGCGCAGCGTCGTGCTGCCGGAGCGGAGTCCTAGAGCCATGGCTGCTTCCTTCAAGAGAATCGCCGTACGTCGCAGCGAACTGCTGCCCGGCCAGAAGCGGCTGTCCCTCGGCTCGGTGGCCGCCGACATCGGACTGGTGTTCTGGTTCGTCTTCTCGCTGTTCCCGATCTTCTGGATGCTGATGCTGGCACTGAAGAACGCCGAAGAGCAGACCACCACGTACTTCTCGTTCAGTCCGACGTGGTCGAACTTTGCGACGGTGTTGTCCGACAAGGGCACTCAGATGACCAGCGTCGACTTCAAGGCGTCGCTGCTGACCAGCCTGCTCAACTGCGGCGGCGCGGTGATCGTGTCGCTGGTGATCGGCATCCCCGCGGCGTACGCGGCGGGGCGCTGGCAGTACAAGGGCTCCAACGACCTGATGTTTCAGATGCTGTCGTTCCGGTTCGCGCCCGAGCTGATGGTGATCGTCCCGCTGTTCGTGATCTACAACCAGATCGGCCTGTTCGACACCAAGGTCGGCATGATCTGGGTGCTGCAGCTGGTCACGATGCCGCTCGTGGTGTGGATCCTGCGGTCTTACTTCCAGGATCTTCCCGAGGATCTGGAGCAAGCCGCGCTGCTCGACGGATACACGCGGACAAGGGCATTCGTCATGGTGGCACTGCCCATCGTGCGACCGGGCATCGCCGCGGCGGCGCTGCTCGCGTTCATCTTCGCCTGGAACAACTACGTGTTCCCGCTCATCCTGGCCGACAGCAATGCCGGCACCGTCACCGTCGCCATCACCAAGTTCCTCGGCGGCGGCGGCCAGGCGTACTACAACCTCACGGCAGCGGCGGCGCTCATCGCCGCGTTGCCTCCACTGATCCTCGCGCTGACCATTCAGCGGTACCTGGTGCGGGGCCTGTCGTTTGGGGCGGTGAAGGCCTGATGGCGAACATCTCGGTCAAGGATCTCAAGAAGACCTTCGGCAAGACGGTGGCGGTGAACGGCGTCAGCGTCGACATCGCCGACGGCGAGTTCTTCGTCATCCTGGGCCCCAGCGGCGCAGGCAAGACGACGACGCTGAAGTCCATTGCGGGGCTGGTGGACATCGACGCGGGGACGGTGAGCATCGGCGGTACCGACATGACGATGGTCGAGCCGTACCACCGCAACGTCGCGATGGCGTTCGAGAGCTACGCGCTGTACCCGCAGAAGACGGTCAGCGACAACTTGGCGTCCCCGTTGAAATCCGGTCGCACCGGCAAGTACACGCAGGCGCAGCAGACCGAGCGCATCGACCAGGTGACCAAGACTCTGGGAATCAACCACCTGCTCAAGCGCTTTCCTCGGGAGTTGTCCAACGGCCAGCGTCAGCGCGTCGCTCTGGGCCGGGTGTTGGTCAGGCCCGCCGACGTGTACCTGCTCGACGAGCCACTCAGTCACCTCGACGCGAAGCTTCGGGCCCAGATGCGGGCCGAGCTCAAGCAGCTCGGCGCGATGAGCAATACGACCACCATCTACGTCACCCACGACTATCAGGAGGCACTCGCGCTCGGTGACCGGATCGGGGTGATGCGGGCGGGCACGTTGGTCCAGATCGGCACGCCCGACGAGATCTGGCGCACGCCGGCCGACACGTTCGTCGCCAAGGCGTTGGGCCAACCGGAGATCAACGTCCTCGACGGGGTCGTCGACGACGGTCGGATCAAACTGGCTGATGGCTCGCTGGACGTCGCCGTCCCGGCCGACGCCAAGGTTGCCCGTGGTGATCGAGTACGGGTTGGGTTGCGTCCCTCCGACATTCACGTTACTAGCGGCGAAGGATCGTTGCGCGGCCGAGTCTTGCTGGCAGAGCGCCTTGGTCGCAACATCGAGCTGACCGTCGACGTGGGCGGTGCACAGATGATCGTGCTGACCTCGGGTCGCCACGGTGTCGGTGAGGGTGACGACGTGACCATGAAGATCGCCGACTCCGACGTCCACGTCTTCGCCGCGGGTTCCGAACCCGGTGACGACACCGAGCGGCTCACCCAGCAGTCCGACAAGAGCCTGGAGGCAGCCCAATGACGAATTCCCCTGGTCGCTCCGCTCCAGCCTCCGGCGGGAGCGCGACGATGGACGCCGAGAAGACCACTACCGCTCAGAGCCTCACACTGACCGACCTGGTGAAGACCTACGCGGCAAGCGGCAGGGAGAGCGTCACCGCGGTCAAGGGCATCGACCTGGCGATCGAGCCGGGTGAGCTCGTCGCCCTGCTCGGCCCCTCCGGCTGCGGCAAGACCACGACCCTGCGCATGATCGCGGGACTGGAGACGGTGACCAGCGGCTCGATCCGCATCGGTGACCGGGAGATCTCGCAGCTGCCCGCCGCCAAGCGGGGGATTGGCGTCGGTTTCGAGAGTTACGCGCTGTACCCGCCGATGTCGGTGCGCGAGAACCTCCTCTACGGATTGAAGGCGCGCAAGGTCAAGGGCGCCGAGCAGATGGTGTCGTCGATCAGCAGCAGGCTCGAGATGGACGAGTTGATGGAGCTGCGCCCCGCGGGGCTGTCGAGTGGTCAGAAGCAGCGCGTCGCGCTGGCACGCGCGTTGGTCCGCAACCCACCGGTGCTCCTGCTCGACGAGCCCCTCAGCCACCTCGACGCCTCGGCGCGCCAACGCGTGCGACGCGAACTGAAGGTCCTGCAGCGCGAATTCGGCTACACCACCATCGTGGTCACCCATGACCAGGTCGAGGCGTTGTCGCTGGCCGACCGGCTCGCCGTGATGGACGCGGGCGTGGTCCAGCAGTTCGGCACACCCGACGAGGTGTTCGACGACCCGGCGAACCTCTTCGTCGCGCAGTTCGTCGGCGAGCCGCAGATCAACGTGCTGCACGGCGTCGCCAAGACCGAAGGTGGCCGCACCCGCGTCGAGATCGGTTCTGGCGCAGGCGGTCTGGACACCACCGTGACCGATGTCGCCGACGGCACGAAGGTCACCGTCGGGATCCGCCCGCAGGACTGCGTGATGTCCGACGGGGCCGGGATCCAGACCACCGTCGCGTACTTCGAGCACCTCCTGGAGTTCGGACTCGCCACCAGCACGGTGGCCGGGATCGAGGAGGGAATCGTCGTACAGACGCCTGCCGAGGAGAGTTACGAGCCCGAGCAGAAGGTGGTCGTCAGCGCGCCGCCCGAGCGGGTGTACCTTTTCGACACCGACACGGGAGAGCGATTGCGATGACGAAGCTGTTCAACGACCCCGCCCGGTTCACCGAGGACATGCTTGCTGGATTCCTCGATGCCAACGCGTCCTACGTCACCGGAGTGCCTGGCGGCGTGGTCCGCGCGCACGAGACCCCGCCGGGCAAGGTCGCGGTCGTCATCGGCGGCGGGTCCGGGCACTACCCGGCCTTCTGCGGGACCGTCGGACCCGGTTTCGCCGACGGCGCCGTGGTGGGCAACATCTTCACCTCGCCGTCCGCCGAGGAGGCAGCCTCCGTGGCCCGCGCCGCGCACGGCGACGCAGGCGTGTTGCTCACCACGGGCAACTACGCGGGCGACGTGATGAACTTCGGTCTCGCCGTCACCCAGTTGCGCAGCGAGGGCATCGACGCCCACTACTTCGCCGTCACCGACGACGTCGCCAGCGCGCCGAAGGGCGAGGAGACCAAGCGTCGCGGCATCGCAGGCGACTTCACGGTCTTCAAGTGCGCCAGCGCGGCAGCCGAGGACGGGCTGGACCTTGCGGGCGTGATCCGCGTCGCTGAGGCCTCCAACGCCGCCACCAGGACCCTCGGCGTGGCGTTCGACGGGTGCACGCTGCCCGGCGCGGACCATCCGCTGTTCACCGTCCCCGAAGGCCAGATGGGCGTCGGGCTCGGCATCCACGGCGAGCCGGGCGTGCGCGACGAGCCGATGCCGTCCGCGGAGGACCTCGCCGTCACCCTCGTCGACGGTGTGCTCGGCGACCGCGATGATGTCGACTCGCAACGAATCGCGGTGATACTCAACGGACTTGGCCGCACCAAGTACGAGGAACTGTTCGTCGTGTGGGCCACGGTGTCCCGGTTGCTCCGGGAACGCGGCTACGTCGTCGTCGAGCCAGAGGTTGGCGAGCTGGTGACGAGCCTGGACATGGCGGGTTGTTCGCTGACCATCATGTGGCTGGACGAGGAGCTCGAAAAGTACTGGACCGCACCGGCGGACTCGCCCGCCTACCGCAAGGGTGCCTCGGCGGCCCACGCCGAGGGCGGACTGCGTACCGATACCGCCGGCGACGCAGCAGTCGACGCGCCGCCGCTGTCCGAGCTGTCCGACGACGACGGTCGAGCCTGCGGTCAAGTCATCGCGCGCGCCATCTCTGCGATCGCAGGCATGCTCGCCGACAACGAGGACGAGCTGGGCCGGATCGACGCGGTGGCCGGTGACGGCGACCACGGTCGCGGCATGGTCAAGGGATCCTCCGCCGCGCGGGCGGCGGTCGAGAAGGCCGTCGAGGACGGCGCCGGGTCGGCGTCCGTGCTCGCCGCGGCGGGCAAGGAATGGGCCGCCAAGGCAGGTGGCACGTCCGGCGTGCTGTGGGGTGCGCTGCTGACCGCGCTCGGCGCGCGGCTCGGCGACACCGGCACCCCCGACTCCGCCACCGTCGCCGCCGGAATGCGCGACGGCTACGACGCGCTGATTCAGCTGGGTGGCGCATCACCGGGCGACAAGACGATGCTCGACGCGATGCTGCCGTTCGTCGAGGAACTGGAGCGTAGGGTCGGCGACGGTGAGGCGTGGCGCGACGCGTGGCAGGCGGCCGCCGACGTGGCCACCGCAGCCGCCACCGCGACGGCGGACATGCGGCCCAAGGTCGGACGGGCCCGCCCGCTGGCCGAGCGCAGCATCGGCACCCCCGACGCGGGCGCGACATCACTGGCGATGTGCGCGCACACCGTCGCCGACAGCTTCGCCGCAACAGCAAAGGGAGAATGATGACAGGCTTGAGAATCGTCGTCGGGTCCGACGACGCAGGCTACGAATACAAGGAAGCCCTCAAGGGCGATCTGCAGGCCGACGCCCGCGTGGCCGAGGTCACGGACGTCGGCGTGGGATCCGACGAGAGCACCGCCTACCCGCACGTCGCCGTCGCGGCCGCCCGTCTGGTCGCCGAGGGCAAGGCCGACCGCGCACTGTTGGTGTGCGGCACGGGTCTCGGGGTGGCGATCAGCGCCAACAAGGTGCCCGGCGTTCGTGCCGTCACCGCACACGACGGCTTCTCGGTGGAGCGCTCGGTGCTGTCGAACAACGCCCAGGTGCTCTGCTTCGGGCAGCGGGTGATCGGCCTCGAGCTGGCGCGCCGCCTTGCGCGGGAGTGGTTGAGCTACGAGTTCGACCCGAACAGCGCATCGGCCGAGAAGGTGGATGCGATCTGTGGGTACGAGTCCGTCGCCACCTGATCCGAGGGCACACGACTGCGCTGACACACTCAGGGTGAGCCAAAGGATGGATGCGCGCAGTCGACGTTTCTAGCGTGGAGACGTGCGATGCGAGGAGTTTCGATCGACGACCGCAACCGTCTCGACGCGCGGGGATGCGGTCCATCCGCTGGATGATCCGATTCGGTCCTCGCTGCGGGGCGCCCATGCCGCGTTCGCGTCCTGGTCCGGCCGCATCGGCCGGTACGACGAGCAGGTCGCAGGGTTCGTAGGCCACCCACCGGAATTCGACGACCGGGACTGGGCCGATCTCGCCGCGTTGATGGGGCCATCGGCCGAGGTGTCGCTGCGCGGCGCCCACCAGCCGCCGGACGGCTGGCAGGTGCTCGGACGGCTCGGGTCCGTCCAGCTGGAGGGGTCGGCCTTCGAGGTGGCTCCCGATCCGGAGGCCGTCGTGCTCGGCGACGCGGACGTGCCGCGCATGCTGGATCTCGTCGCCAGGACGGCGCCGGGGCCGTTCCGCGTGCGGACCATCGAGATGGGCACGTATCTCGGCCTCCTCGATGGTGGGCGGCTGATTGCACTTGCTGGTGAGCGGATGCATCCCGCGGGCTGGACCGAGATCAGCGCCGTCTGCACCGACCCCCGATTCCGCAAGCGCGGGCTCAGCACCCGGCTGGTCCGCGCGGTGGGACACGGCATCCGGGCGCGAGGGGAGGTTCCCTTCCTGCACGCCAGGGCGGACAACGTGGGGGCGATCCGCCTCTACCAGGCGCTGGGTTTCAGACTGCGAAAGCGGTCGGTGCTCACGACGGTGCGAACCCCGCCCCGCCGAATCGCGTGACGGGCTCCTTTAATCGCGGTGGTTTCAAATCTCCCCGGGCAGACCGGGTGTCGCTACGTTTCGTCTGTGCCTGTGCGATCGAAGGGGCGAGCCGACGTGCCCGCCGCGGCCCCACCACCTGGTGCGACGTCTCGGGCAGCTGACACAGCGCCCCACGACGACGATCTCGCGGAGCACCTGACCGTCGCGCGTACCTGGCACCCATGGCGCTGGGTGATCAGCGTCGTCACCCTGGTGTTCGTCGCCCAGTTCGTGCATGGCCTGGCGACCAACGCCGGTTGGGACTGGGCCACCTTCGCCCAGTACTTCACGGCGAAGTCGGTCATGGCGGCACTGTGGCTGACGATCCAGTTGACGTTCTGGGGCACCTTGATCGGCTTCGCGCTCGGGATCGGTCTTGCGGCGGCTCGGCTGTCGAAGAATCCAGTGCTACAGGTGATCTCGTGGTTCTACGTCTGGGCGTTCCGGTCCATTCCCCTCATCGTGCAGCTGCTGTTCTGGTTCAACATCGCCTACCTGTACAAGACCTTGACCGTCGGCATTCCGTTCGGGCCCGCATTCTTCGCGTTCGACGTCAACGACGTGATCAGCGGTCCGATGGCGGCGATCATCGGCCTGGCGTTGCACCAGGCCGCCTACTCGGCCGAGATCGTCAGGGCAGGCATCATCTCCGTCGACCAGGGGCAGCTCGAAGCGGCTGCCGCACTGGGCATTCCGAAGCGTCGGGAGTTCTTCAAGATCGTACTGCCGCAGGCGATGCGTGGAATCCTGCCCAATGCCGCCAACGAGGTGATCTCGCTGTTCAAGGGCACGTCGATCGTGTCCGTGATGGCGATTGCCGAGCTGTTCTATCAGGTGCAGGTGATCTATGGCCGCAGCGGGCGCGTCGTGCCACTGCTGATGGTGGCCACCGTCTGGTACATCATCCTGACCTCGCTGCTGTCGATCGTGCAGTTCTACGTGGAGCGTCACTACGCGAAGGGGGCGTTGCGGACGGTTCCGCTGACGCCCATCCAACAGATTCGCAAGAAGGTTGCGGCGCTTGCGCTCTCACCACGCGGAGCGACGAGATGACCGCGCCACCGGCGACCTCGGCCATCGAACACTCCCGGTACGCCGTCGAGCTCAGAGGCGTGCGCAAGTCCTACGGTGCACTCGAAGTGCTCAAGGGCGTCGACCTGACCGTGCGACCGGGTGAGGTGACGGCGATCCTGGGACCATCGGGCTCGGGAAAGTCGACGCTGCTGCGCGTCATCAACCACCTGGAGAAGGTCGATGCCGGTCTGGTGACGGTCGACGGCGAACTCGTCGGCTACCGGCGCAAGGGCCGACGGCTGCACGAGCTCAAACCGCGTGAGATCCTTCGGCAGCGTTCGCAGATCGGGTTCGTCTTCCAAGACTTCAATCTCTTCCCCCACCTGACCGTCCTGCAGAACGTCGTCGAGGCACCCGTCTCGGCCCAGAAGCGCAGCCGTCGCGACGTCGAGGCCGAAGCGCATGAACTGCTCGCGCGCGTCGGCGTGGGGGACAAGGCGCACGACTACCCCCGCCGGCTGTCCGGTGGGCAGCAGCAGCGTGTCGCCATCGCCCGGGCGCTTGCCCTGCGTCCCAAGGTGATCCTCTTCGACGAGCCCACCTCGGCACTGGACCCCGAACTCGTCAACGAGGTGCTCGAGGTCATCCGTCAACTCGCCGAGGACGGGGCGACCCTCGTCATCGTCACCCACGAGGTCGGATTCGCGCGCGAGGTCGCCGACACCGTCGTCTTTATGGACGGCGGACTGGTGGTCGAGCGGGGGTCACCGGCCGAGGTCTTCGACAACGCCGCACACGCCAGAACGAAGGAGTTCCTGTCCCATGTCCTTTGACGGCCGTCCTCAATTCCGAAAAGGCACGGGGGTGTCGCCGGGCATGTCAATGAGCATGTCGATGGGCATGTCGATGTCCAGACGACGTCGCAAAGTGCTGGCCACCTTGGCCCCATTGGCCGTCGTCGCGACGCTACTCACGGCCTGCAGCGAGCCCACCGTGGACAACACCCTGACCGCGGACAACGGTCAGACGTTCGATCTGTCCCCCGAGCAGAGCGGCAGGATTCACACCGACAAGGTGGACGCCATCGCGGCCCTTGTTCCACAGGCGATCCGCGACCGCGGCACGCTGCGGGTCACCGGCACCACGAATTCGACACCGCCCCTTGCCTTCTACGCCACCGACAACTCCACGATCGTCGGTAGCGAGGTCGACGTCGCCGAACTGGTGGCTGACGTCCTCGGACTCCAGATTCAATACTCGAATGCCGACTGGGCGCAGAACTTCGTGAAGATCGACTCCGGTGAGGTTGACGCGTTCATCTCCAACGTGACGGTCACCGAGGAGCGCAAGGAGAAGTACGACTTCGCCACCTACCGGCTGGACAACCTCGCGTTGGAGGCGCCGGCGGATTCCGACTGGGCCTACACGGGCCGCAAGGACATCGCAGGCAAGCGGATCGGCGTCTCCTCGGGCACCAACCAGGAGCAGCTGCTGGTCGACTGGAACGCCCAGAACGTCGCCGACGGTCTGCAACCGGCGGAGATCGTGTACTACCAGAACCCCTCCGACTACTACCTGGCGTTGGCCTCCAAGCGGATCGACGGCTATCTGGGACCGAACCCGTCTGCGGTCTATCACTCGGCCAGCGCCAAGGAAACGAAGATCCTCGCCACGTACTCCGGTGCCGGTGATGCGCTGCAGGGCGAGATCGCCGTCCTGACCAAGAAGGACAACGGGTTGATCAAGGCCGTCAACGAGGCGCTGAATCACACGATTGAGAACGGTTCCTATCAGCAGGTTCTGGACAGGTGGGGTCTCGGCGCCGAGGCGGTGCAGTCCTCGCAGGTCAATCCGCCCGGTCTGCCCAAGACGACGTGACGGACGGGTCGCGGTGGTCGCCTGGCCGGTGCACGTGCGTAGGCGCCACCGCACCAACGTCGAAGTGCTCACCGGCTGATCATCCGCGTACCGTCGCGTAGGCTATTTGCTGCCTGTCCTCAATGCTTCTGCTCCGGGTGGAAATCGCATTAACTGGCGGCAAACTGGACAACCGCGTGGTCAAGTGAAGCGCTAGCTGGTGAGAGGAGATCACCATGTCGGCTGGTGCGCGCAGCTTCGCAGGCGCCTGTGTGATCTTCTCCGGACTGCTGATCGCCGGCGCGGGCGGCGGGATCGCCTCGGCCGACGTCGACTCCAGCGCCAGTGCAGGCCAAACCCAGGATGGTGGCGGCCCGAGCGCATCCGGCGGATCGAACAATTCGACGGCGGACTCACTGAACCGGGCCGTACAGAACGCAGCCAACGGCGTGGTGTCGGCGGCTCAGGGGATTGCGAACACGGTGGGGTCACTCGCCGGCGCCGCGCAGCGACCCGGGGCGTCGAGCCACCACCAATCGATACTGCCCAGGTTTCCGCTGACGACGTTCGGCGGCACGCCGACCGCGCACGGCAGCACCCGCCCAGAAGCCGTCCCGGAGTCGACGCCGCTCACCGATGACGACAAGCTGCCGCAATCGGCCGTCGACCCGCAGGCCGCCCCGGTAGACGGGCCTGCCGTCACCCCGCCTGCCGTCACGCCGCCTGCCGTCACCCCGCCTGCCGTCAACCCGCCCGCGCACCCGCTGGCCGCGGTCACCACCAACATCGTGACGCCGGCATCCAACGTCGCCACGGCACTGACCAGTGCCGTCGTCTCGGTTCCCGGTGTCGTCGCCTCGCTTCCCGGCTCCACGGCACCGGTCGCCGACATCATCTCCTCGCTGCAAACCACCATCACCTCCGTCGCCGACGCGGCCGCCCCGCTTGCGCAGGTGCCGTCCGATCTGTCCGCACTGTTCGGCCTCGACGCGACGCCTGCCCCCACCCCAACCCAGGGCGGCGCAGGCACCGATCGACGACCGATTCACACCGCCGCGGCGGCACCGTCGGTCGTCCTTCCGCAGACCTCCGCGCTGTCCCAGCTGCTGCTGCCGACGGCAGGCGGCGAAGGCGTCACGGCGCCCGGCGACGTCGTCGCTGCCACCGCACCTCCCGGCGGTCAGCAGACGACGCTGCCCACCGACCACGGGGAATCCACCAGCGCGGCGCCTGCCGCCAACGGCGACGCCGCAGGCGGCGTGCTGACGACCGTCGAGAAGGTGGTCGGCGCATTCGTGGCGTCGGTATCGGTGCTGGCGGTCCTCGCCCTCGCCCTGCCCGGCGTCGGTGGGCTGCTGCTCACCTGGGCCGTGGGAATCCGGCTCGGATACCGCCAGGCGAAGGCAGCCGCCGCACTGCCGTCGCTCGCCGCGGCGCGGTTCGTCGGCTCGGGACCCATCGGCGCGGTCCGTTCGGGTTCACAGGTGGCACTGGGCTCCCGCAGCGCACGCGCCCGGCGAAGCGCGGCCACTCAACCGGCGCCGATTGCGGGCGTCTTCCCCATCGAGTCCGGCAACCGGGTCGCCTAGCCTCATCGGCTGCACCACCAAGTCGTCACCTGGCGTGCACGGACACGTCACGCTGTGATTGCCGACGCGCTGTCCGGCTGAAGCACCGTGCTGGCTATGAGCACTGCTTCTGTACTCATCGCCGCTGATCAACCCGCCTCGTCGGTCGACACGCCGCGCTACACGCTGCTGCTGTCCACCGACGCCGATCTCATCGACGCCGCCCAGCGTCTTCGCTACCAGGTCTTCACGTCCGAGCCGGGCTTCGAGCTAAGGGACGACCACTCGGACGGCCGGGATGCCGACCGATTCGACGAATTCTGCGACCACCTCCTGGTTCGCGAGGATCAGTCCGGCGAACTCGTCGGCTGCTATCGGATGCTCCCGCCGCCCGGCGCGATCGCCGCGGGCGGGCTCTACAGCGCGACCGAATTCGACGTCACCGAACTCGACGCCCTTCGGCCATCACTCGTCGAGATGGGCCGTGCGGTCGTGCGCGAGGACCACCGCCACGGCGGCGTCGTGCTCCTGATGTGGGCGGGAATCCTGGCGTATCTCGATCGCTGCGGCTACGACTACGTGACCGGGTGCGTGTCGGTTCCACTCCAGGGCACACCGACCGAGACGCCTGGCGCCCAGATCCGCGCCGTCCGCGACTTCGTGCGGCGCAGGCACGCCTCCGAGTACACGGTGTACCCGCACCGACCGGTCGTGCTCAACGGCAAGGGACTCGACCACATCGCGCCGCCCAGCCGCGTCACCGTGCCACCCCTGATGCGGGGCTACCTGCGCCTGGGTGCCGAGGTGTGCGGAGAGCCCGCCCACGACCCGGACTTCGGCGTCGGTGACTTCCCCGCGCTGCTCGACAAGCGCAGGGCCGACGTCAGATACCTCCACCGGCTCCGCTCGGTGTCGCAGACGGCCGATGGGACGGCTCGATGAGTAGCCACTCGCTGACGGAGAGCCCCTGGCTGCCGCGGGCGTCGTGCGACTCGACGTGCGTGCGCACCGACGCCGCCCACGGCTGGCGGCGGGCCACTAGGGCGCTTCGCACCGGCGTGCGGGTCATGTGCGCGCTGGTCGTGCTGCCCACCGCGGCGCTGTTGGCACTGCCGATGCCAGGCAAGCCGAGGGCCCAGCGAATCTACTGCCGATTGATGCTTCGCTGCCTCGGCGTGCGGATCACCACGTCCGGCGGACCGATCCGCAACCTGCGCGGCGTGCTCGTCGTCAGCGGACACGTGTCGTGGGTCGACATCTTCGTCATCGGGGCGGTGCTCCCCGGCTCGTTCGTCGCCAGGGCGGACCTGATCGAGTGGCCCGCGCTGGGCGTCCTCGCCCGACTGATGCGGGTCATCCCCATCGAGCGGGCCAGTTTGCGCAGGCTGCCCGACGTGGTGCGCGCCGTCGCCGACCGACTGTCGGCCGGGCAGACCGTGGTGGCCTTCCCCGAGGGCACCACGTGGTGTGGCCTCGGCTACGGCCGCTTTCGGCCCGCGATGTTCCAGGGCGCCGTCGACGCGGGGCGGCCGGTGCAGCCGCTGCGGCTGACCTACCGCCACCGGGACGGGGCGCCGTCGACGGTGCCCGCCTTCATCGGCGACGACTCGTTGTTGGAGTCGGTGCGACGGGTCATCACCGCCCGGCGAACGATATGTCACGTACAGGTCCTTTCGCTGCAGCTGCCCGGCGACGATCGCCGTGATCTGGCGGTCCGTTGCGAGGCTGCCGTGCGGGGTACCGAATCGCTCGGACCGGCTCCGCAGCCGACGATTGGAGCTCGTCCCGCACACGGGCACGCGCTGGTCGCCTGACCGCTACCGGCCTGCCGGTATCCTTGACGGGCCATGACCGCCGTCTACCTCGATCACGCCGCCACCACCCCGATGCACCCCGCCGCCATCGAGGCGATGACGGCGGCGCTCGCCACCGTCGGAAACGCGTCGTCGCTGCACACCACCGGGCGAGCGGCCCGCCGCCGGATGGAGGAGGCCCGCGAGACGCTGGCCGGTCTGCTGGGGGCCCGACCGTCGGAGATCATCTTCACCGCGGGGGGCACCGAGAGCGACAACCTGGCCGTCAAGGGCATTTACTGGGCCCGCCGCGATGCGGCGCCGGAGCGACGCAGAATCATCACCACCCGCGTCGAACATCACGCGATTCTCGATGCGGTCGAGTGGCTCGCCGAGCACGAGCACGCCGATGTCACGTGGTTGCCCGTCGGAGCCGACGGAGCCGTGGCGACCAGCGCGCTGCGTGAGGCGCTCCAAGACCATGACGACGTCGCCCTCGTCACCATCATGTGGGCCAACAACGAGGTCGGCACCATCATGCCGATTGCCGAATTGGCTTCGATCGCTTCGGAATTCGACGTGCCGATGCACAGCGACGCCATCCAGGCCGTTGGCCAGCTGCCCGTCGACTTCGCCGCCAGCGGTCTGTCGGCGATGAGCGTTGCCGCGCACAAGTTCGGCGGTCCTACCGGAGTCGGCGCGCTGTTCCTCCGGCGTGACACGGCATGCGTGCCGCTGCTGCACGGCGGAGGACAGGAGCGTGACGTGCGTTCCGGCACACCGGACGTGGCGGCTGCGGTCGCCATGGCCGCCGCCGCGAGGGTCGCGATCGACGGGCTGGACGTCAACCGCGCCAGGGTGTCCGCGTTGCGCGACAAGCTGATCGACGGCGTGCTGTCCTCGATCGACGACGTCTACGTCAACGGCGCCGTTGGCGACGCCCGGTTGCCGGGCAATACACACTTCACATTCCGTGGCTGCGAGGGCGATGCGTTGCTGATGTTGTTGGACGCCAAGGGAATCGAGTGCTCCACCGGTTCGGCGTGCACGGCGGGGGTGGCCCAGCCGTCCCACGTGCTGATCGCGATGGGTGCCGATCCGGCGAGCGCGCGCGGGTCGCTGCGGCTGTCGCTGGGACACACCAGCACCGCCGCCGACGTCGACGCGGCGCTGACGGTGCTGCCAGCGGCCGTCGACCGGGCGCGCCAAGCCGCGCTGGCCAGCGCAGGACACCCGAAGTAATGCGCGTTCTCGTCGCGATGAGCGGCGGCGTCGACTCCTCGGTTGCGGCCGCAAGAATGGTCGATGCCGGCCACGACGTGGTTGGCGTGCACCTGGCCCTGTCGTCGGCGCCGGGAACGTTGCGCACCGGTTCGCGCGGGTGCTGCTCGAAGGAGGATGCGGGGGATGCCCGCCGAGTCGCCGACATCCTGGACATCCCGTTCTACGTGTGGGATTTCGCCGATCGCTTCAAGGACGACGTGATCGACGACTTCGTCGAGTCGTATGCGCGCGGTGAGACACCCAACCCCTGCGTGCGCTGCAACGAGCGGATCAAGTTCTCGGCCCTTTCGGCACGGGCGCTGGCGCTCGGCTTCGATGCGCTGGCCACCGGTCACTATGCGCGGCTCTCCAACGGTCGGCTCCGCCGCGCCGTCGACGGTGACAAGGATCAGTCCTACGTGCTGGGCGTCCTGACCGAACAGCAGCTGGCGACGGCGGTCTTCCCGATCGGGGACACCCCCAAGAGTCAGATCCGCGAGGAGGCCGCCCGACTCGGGTTGGCCGTCGCCGCGAAGCCCGACAGCCACGACATCTGCTTCATCCCCTCAGGTGACACCCGCGCCTTCCTCGGCGCCCGCATCGGAATTCGTCGCGGTGCGGTCGTCGATTCGGCAGGCGCGGTGCTGGCCGAACACGACGGCGTACACGGTTTCACGATCGGCCAGCGCAAGGGTCTTGGCATCGCCGGACCGGGCGCCGATGGCCGCCCGCGCTACGTGACGGCCATCGACGCGGAGAGCGGAACGGTGCGTGTCGGCGACGCCAGCGAGCTCGACGTCTGGAACCTGGTGGGGGAGAAGCCGGTCTTCACGTCGGGTACTGCCCTGCGGGGTCCCATCGAATGCGACGTCCAGGTCCGTGCACACGGCGGTGTGGCTGCCGCGGTCGCAGAAGTCCGCGACGGATTGCTCGTAGCCACGCTGCGCAACCCGATCCGCGGGGTGGCGCCCGGCCAGACGATGGTGCTGTACCGGCAGGATCCCGACGGCGACGAGGTCATCGCCAGCGCGACCATTCGCCGCTAGCCCGGAATGTTGGTCAGCAGGTTGGCCATCACGATGTCAGGCACCGACGCCGGATATGCACAGAACGTGACCTCGACGAGAACGACGGACTTCAGCCGGTAGTCACGTCCGCACTCGGTACTGGTGCGGGTGCGGATGGAATCCGGGGTCGCCGTCCACACCCCGACGTAGCCCGACGTCGACGACCCACACTTGCCGACCTCGGTGGACAGCGTGTCGAACGCTCGCCGGGCCGTTGCGACGTCCCGGTACCCGGCCGCGCCCTGCGAGATCAGCGCCCCCTTGGGCGGATTCTGATAGCTGGTCTTGTGGAATTCCTCGACTTCGCGGCCGAAGGTCCGCGTCTCGGCGAAGATCCAGGCGCACTGCGGTGGGACGCGTTGGGCGAGGGTGTCGATGTCGACCAGCTGCTTGCCGTCCATGGTGGGGATGACCGTCAGATCGTCGCCGCCGCCCGTGATGGCCCGCATCTGGGACTGGTCGAGCAGGACCGGGTCGACGTCGATCGGGGACCGGGAATCGTCATCGATCCCTGGTGGGGCACGCAGCTCGGTGCCCGTCACGGTGTGGGTGCAGGCCACCACCAGCGGTGCCACGCAGAGCGCGACGAGCGCCTTGGCGGCGGTCGTGGTCATGCTCGACGGTAACTCTTCGGTCGAGCAATCGAATACTGTTGGCCGCGTGAGCGTTTTCGCCGCCGCGACCGGCATCGGATCCTGGCCCGGTTCTGCCGCACGTCCGGCCGCGGAAGTGGTGGTCGGGGAGTTGCACCAGCTGACTCATCTGGTGGAACTGCCCGCGCGAGGTGTGGGAGCCGACCTGATCGGCCGCGCGGCCGCCCTCCTCGTCGACATCGGCATCGACACCGTGCCCCGCGGATACCGCGTCGCGCCGGGCCGCAGTTCGGTGGTCCGCAGGGCCACCAGCCTTCTGGACGAGGACGTCGACGCGCTCGAGGAGGCGTGGGAGCGGGCCGGGCTGCGCGGAGGGACGCGCGTCGTGAAGGTGCAGGCGCCGGGCCCCATCACGCTGGCCGCTCATCTGGAGCTCGCCAACGGTCATCGCGCGATCACCGACGCTGGGGCCGTTCGCGACCTGGCTGGCAGCCTCGCCGAGGGTGTCGCCGCGCACCGGGCGACGGTCGCTCGCCGCCTGGACGCGCAGGTAGTGGTGCAGTTCGACGAGCCGTCGCTACCCGCCGCGCTGGCGGGTCGGCTGACCGGCGTGTCGAGTTTCTCACCGGTGCACCCCGTCGACGAGACGTTGGCCCAAAGTCTGCTCGACGAGTGCGTCGCGACCGTCGGCGGCGACGTGTCGCTGCATTGCTGTGCGCCGGATCTGCCATGGAAGACGTTGCACCGCAGTGCTCTTGCGGCGATTTCAGTCGACGTGTCGACCCTGACCGCGGCGGATCTCGATGGCATTGGCGAGTTCGTCGAATCCGGCCGGGTGGTTCAGTTGGGGGTCGTGCCAACGGAGTCGCCTGGTCGACGGCCGTCAATGGAGGAAGTCGCCAAGGCCGCAGCTACGATCACCGATCGGCTCGGCTTTTCGCGGGCGGTATTGCGGGACCGCATCGGTGTTACTCCCGCGTGTGGGCTCGCCGGGGCCTCCCCGACGTGGGCCAGGGCGGCGGTCGAACTCGTACAGAAGGTTGCCGACGCAATCGCCCAAGACCCCGACGCAGCGTAGGGTTGCCTACAGCACCCATCCGGTCAGGGAGGACCGTGGATCGATCGTTCGTATGCAGTGTGGCGGGTGCCGGCGCCACCGTTGCCATTCTGTTGGCAGGCGGCCCCGGCCTCGCC
>NZ_JBEVLO010000445.1:0-4358 GCF_040509115.1 Mycobacterium sp.
GCGTGGCGCGGGCCGGCGGTGCGGCTCCAGATCAGGACGCGCTTCTGCTCGCCCTCGACCCAGCCGTTGGTGCCCTCGTCGTTGTAGCACTCCGGATCCACGCCACGACACACGCCGTAGACCGGATCGGCAGGAGCGCTGATGGCCGTCGCCGGCTGCAGGACGCTTCCGCGCTCGCTGGTCGTGGACACTCCGCCGGACAGCAGGCCTACCCCGAGGGTCGTCGCAGCGGCGAGCGCGACCCCCGAGAGGATTATGGGTTTCATCTGATCTCCTTTGATCGATCGTGCCGACGCCTCGGGCGTGCTCTGCACAGATGAGCCCAGGCGACACGAAGCTATTGCGCGTCGACGAAGCGGGGCAAAGCTCGTTCCATCCAGTAGGCCGACCCCTCTCGGCATGGTGTGCCACTCGGTGGGCCGTTCGGTTGCCCGCACGAAAACCCGCGTTCTAACATCCGAGCGCTGGCCGAACACGCCGATTCCCAGATCGGCGACCGGCCTACTGCACCCCTCAGACGGCAGGCGGGCACGCAAAGCCCTTCCGTCCGATCGATGACGATCAAGGAGCACGCGATGCGCAGACCATGGAAGACGACGCTCGGAGCAGTGGGGATCGGCGCACTGGCGCTCGCCCTCGCTGTGACAGCCGCACCGGCCACCGCGCTGGGTACGGGATCCGATCCTGTACCGCCGGTGGGCCTGACGGGACTCGAGCCGACCGGCGCCGATATGCCGACTGTCGGCGGCAACCTCGGCAACCAGCACTACTCGGGCTTGACGCAGATCACGAAGGAGAACCTCGATCAGCTCGCGCCGACCTGGCGCACGAACGTCTCAGCTGTCGAGCCGGCGACCGCGAACGTCGGTCAGCAGACGACTCCGATCGTCGTCGGCGGCGTGCTGTACCTCGACACTCCCAACGGCGGCGTGATCGCCGTCGACGGCGCATCGGGCGAGGCGATCTGGAAGTGGAGCGGCGGCAGCTACGGACTGTCGGGCACGCGTCGCGGGGTCTCGGCAGGCGACGGAAAGATCTTCACGCTGGCGGGAGGCAACAACGTCGTGGCGCTCGACCAGACGACGGGTGCCGAAGTCTGGGGGGCGCAAGCCGTCGGACCGCAGGGCGAGAACCTCGGTCGGGTCGGCAAGGCCGCCACCGTCTACAGCAACGGGATCGTGTACGCGCACGCGGCGGACGGCGATCGGGGCGCGGTCGTCGCCATGGATGCCGACGACGGAGCATACCTGTGGCACTTCTTCGGCGGTCCGCAGCGCGGTCAGACGTTCACCGGGGTGGATGGCGTGACCTTCGACGCGTCCGAGACCTGGGGTCCGGTGCTCGCAGACGGAACCGACTGCGCCGTCGAGGGCGGCGCGACATCCTGGATCCACGGTGCGGTCGACCCCGAGCTGAACACGTACTACATGACATTCGGCAACCCCCGCAGCTGCACGTCGTCGCAGAACGGATCGGAGCGACCCGGAGACAACCTGTTCTCCACCACGATGGTCGCCGCAGACGCCACGACGGGTGCCTACAAGTGGCACTACCAGTCGATCCGCCACGACGTGTGGGACATGGACAACGTCCACCCGCCGACACTGGCCGACATCCAGGTGAACGGTGAAGAGCGCAAGGTGGTGTTCTACGGCAGCAAGTCGGGGCATCAGTTCGTCCTCGATCGCACCGACGGCACCCCGGTCCTCCCCGTGATCGACAAGCCCATGATCACCGACTCCCGCCAGAGCCAGCCCGACACCCAGCCGTTCCCCGCGGAGCGGCTGCTGCCCGAGTGCGTGGTGTGGGAGAAGCTCGATGCCGACAACATCCCGGGAGATCCCTGGCGGGCCGTCCCGAACTACAACGGCTATCAGGCGGATGCCGAAGGAAATCTCGTCTTCAACCCCGACAGCTACGTCGCTGTGGACGAACCGTTCCTCACGTACCCCGAAGGCTCCTCGGGCCACCGCGAGGGGTGCATGTACGACCCGCAGTGGGATGCCCCCATCCTGTCCACCACGAGCCAGAACGGCGGAGGCGACTGGTCGAACCAGTCCTACAGTCACAACCTGAACCTCGTGTACTTCTCCTACGGCACCAACCCGGTCGCGCATTACAACGGCGCGGGCTCGAACGGACTCCGCGCCATCGGTCAGTACCAGACCGGCGGCATCCTCGCCTATGACGCTTCGACGGGAAAGGTCGCGTGGACCAACCACACCGGCACCGACATGTCGCACGGTCAAGGACCTCTGACGACCGCCTCCGATCTTCTCGTCGTCGGTCAGATCGACGGCCGGGCCCTGATCATGGACGCCGGCACCGGCGATGAGCTGTGGGAGTTCCAGACGGGATCCGGCATCGCCGCGGCACCGGTCACGTACGAGGTCGACGGGGAGCAGTACATCGCCGTCTTCGCCGCCGGATCGACGAACCCCTACGGCGGCTCGGTCACCCAGGGCGATTCCCTGTGGGCGTTCAAGCTGGGCGGTTCGTACACCACCGACTCGGGCAGCCAGGAAGGGCCCGACACCGGCCCCCTGACCATCCGTCGACCCGTGGGCGGTTCCGCCGTCGCGGGAGAGACCGTGGACAACACCGTCCTCCTCGCACGGAGCAGCCGCACCGCCGACACCGCGGCAGCGCAGGACAGCGTGGCGACGAGCGCCATGCAGCCCACGCACCTGCGCGTCCCCGTCGGGACGACCGTCACGTTCCGCAACCCAGGGGCCGAGACGTTCCCCAACTTCCCCAACCTGAAGCCCCACTGCGCGACGCAGTTCTTCGAGGGGGAGTTCAACGCCAGGCTGCAGCCCGGTGAGGAGTACCAGCACACGTTCACCCGTGCCGGCGAGTACTTCTTCAACGACTGCACGGACCCCCGCCCCACGGGCAAGATCGAGGTCTACCTCGACGCGCAGGATCAGCCCGGTGCACTGACGTTCACGCCGGAGCGGCTCCGACTGGGCTCGCCATCCGGACTGTTCTCCGATGTCCGGGGCACCGTCGAGGCGCACTTCGCGCTGCCGGCAGGGTCGACCTACGAGAGCGGGGCCGTGCTCGTCACACCCCTCGGCAAGAAGCCCATCGAGGCGTCCCGCGTCACGACCGACGGCGGCAGGCTCCTCCTGGAGTTCGACGCCGCGCGATTGGACAACAACGTGCCGACCGGCGACGTCGAACTGACGGCGAGAGTGAATGTGCTCGACGCCGGCGGCGCGCAGCAGCAGCTGTCCTCCACGGCGACGGTCACCGTGTCGAAAGACACGCTCGACGTGACGGTGACGCCACGCTCCCTCGGCGGCAAGGCGTACCTGTCGGTGTCGGCAGTCAACGACTCGGCATCCACCGTGGACATCGTGATCTCAACGCCCTTCGGTGACAAGTCGTTCACCGACGTGGCACCGGGCAAGACCGTCGCGGCGTCCATCAACACCCGGGCGACCTCGATCGAAGCGGGTGAGGCCACGGTGACCGCGACCACGGTCATCGACGGGAGGACGCTCACCAGAGCGAAGTCCGCTCCTTACGGAGCGTTCCCCGGATAGCACCCGATGTGCGGGGCGGAGGTCCACTGTCGCCGCCCCGCACGTCACCCGTGCTCTGGCCAGGATCGCATCCGCGACGTGGGCGTGGCTCACCCCACCGCCCCCGCACCCCGAGGACCGGTCCGGCAGCCAGGGCGAACAACCGAAAGAGAAAAGGAGATTCAATGATGAACAAGACCACTCTCACCCGCGTCGGCGCTGCAGCCTTCGGCGCCCTGCTTCTGGCATCGGCGGGCACGGCCGGTGCCACGGCGGACGAGGTGGACGACGCAGATGTCGACATCAACGTCGAAGTCAGCGAACGCTACCCCTCGGGAGTCCTCGCGCTCACCGTCGCGGCGGATCAGACCTCACTGACCGAGATCGACAGCGGCGACCCGCTGGTGCGTCAGTTCACGGGCGAGCTCCCGACGGTGACGGTCACGGACACGAGGTCGGATGTGCCGGACGTGCCCTGGTACGTGCTCGGCACCGCGGGCGACTTCGTCTCGGGCGCAAGCGGGATCACTGCGGATCACCTGGGGTGGACGCCGGCGCTCGCCGGCGACTACGGCCCGGCGATCGAGCCGGGCGGCGACATCGAGACGGTTGTGGACGATCCCGCGAGCGAGGGCCTGGCCTACGCCGACGGGGAGCTGCTGTACGTCAACGTCGACCAGACGGCAACCTATACGCAGGGATCGTGGAGCGCGACGGCAGGCCTGCAGCTCAAGGTCGACGCCGCCGCGGTGGCGGCCGGCACCTACACGTCCGTCCTCACGCTCTCCCTCTTCGAGTAGGAGCACGGCGCGCGGTGCGGCACGCCCC
>NZ_JBEVLO010000446.1:0-7034 GCF_040509115.1 Mycobacterium sp.
CGCAGGCTGCGCTCCACCTCGACGGTGAAGTCGACGTGCCCGGGGGTGTCGATGATGTTGATCTGGTTGCCGTCCCAGAAGCAGGTGGTAGCGGCCGAGGTAATGGTGATACCCCGCTCCTGCTCCTGCTCCATCCAGTCCATCGTGGCGGCGCCATCGTGAACTTCACCGATCTTGTAGCTGATACCGGTGTAGTAGAGGATGCGCTCGGTCGTCGTCGTCTTACCGGCGTCGATGTGCGCCATGATGCCGATGTTGCGGACCTTCGTGAGGTCGGTCAGCACGTCCTGTGCCACGGCTAAGTTCCCACTCTTTCGCTTGCTAGTTCGGTGTTCTGATGTGCCCGGGTCGACTGACAGCGATGTCGCCAACGGTTTGTTCCGCGACCGCGGGCGATGATCACCAGCGGTAGTGCGCGAAGGCCCGGTTCGCCTCGGCCATCTTGTGGGTGTCTTCCCGTCGCTTGACGGCGGCACCCAGGCCGTTGCTTGCGTCCAGCAGCTCGTTGGCC
The DNA here is from genome assembly GCF_040509115.1 of Mycobacterium sp. Lineage (GTDB taxonomy): Bacteria > Actinomycetota > Actinomycetes > Mycobacteriales > Mycobacteriaceae > Mycobacterium. The sequence continues at coordinate 512 of NZ_JBEVLO010000446.1, forward strand.
AGACGTTCGACCATGGTCTTCTCGCGGCGTTGCTTGGAGAAGCTCACCAGCCAACGCAGGGCGAGGGTGGTGGACCGCTCCGGGCGGACCTCGACGGGCACCTGGTAGGTGGCACCGCCGACGCGCCTGCTGCGAACCTCGAGTGCGGGCTTCACGTTGTCGAGGGCGCGCTTGAGGGTGACGACCGGGTCGGTGCCGGTCTTGTCACGGGCCTGCTCCAGCGCACCATAGACAATGCGTTCGGCGAGGGATTTCTTCCCGTCCAGCAGAACCTTGTTGACGAGCTGGGTGACCAGCTGCGAACCGTAGACCGGGTCATTGACCAGCGGCCGCTTGGGTGCGGGGCCCTTGCGCGGCATTAGCTCTTCTCCTTCTTGGCGCCGTAGCGGCTCCGGGCCTGCTTGCGACTCTTCACACCCTGGGTGTCCAGCGAGCCGCGAATGATCTTGTAACGCACGCCGGGGAGGTCCTTCACACGACCACCGCGAACCAGCACCATCGAGTGCTCCTGCAGGTTGTGGCCCTCGCCGGGGATGTAGGCGGTGACCTCGACCGCGCTGGTCAGACGCACACGTGCGACCTTCCGAAGCGCCGAGTTCGGCTTCTTCGGGGTGGTGGTGTACACGCGAGTGCACACGCCGCGACGCTGCGGGCTGCCCTTGAGGGCCGCGGTCTTGACCTTGGCGATCTTGTCCCGGCGACCCTTGCGGACCAGCTGGTTGATGGTTGGCATGTACCGGCTTTCTAGGTTGATCTCGGTTACTCGTGTTGCTTGCTCTGCTGTTACGACGGTCGTTCTCAAGTCTGTGTACTGCGGTTACACCCTGCCCAGTTACCCCGCGACCGGGTGTGTCGCACGCGCCCGAACACCGAATCTCTGCGATGCTTCGTGGACATGCGAATTGGCCCGGCGTGCAGGCTTGCTTGTGGGCATCGCAGCCCCAAGCGCCCTATCGGCCAGGCACGATCGACCACAATACCTTTATCCGGTGGCGCAGGTCAAAGCGCGTCGGAGGGCCGCGGGGATGCGGGAGATCAGCGCCTTTCCATCCCGGCGGCGAGCCTCAGCACCATGTCGGTGAAGACCGCGTCGGTGTCGATGTCATCCATCACGCCGGTCATCTCCAGCAGAACGAAACCATGCAGTGCAGACCAGAATTCCAGCGCGGCGAAGAATCCGTTCTCGCCGTCGAGCCCGTAGGAGGACAGTACCGCGATCACCGGACCCGCCGCGGCCCGCGTCGCGGCGGTGTATTCGGGGTCGTCACCGCCCAGCGGCATCCGGGTGAAGGCCGAGTAGCGGCCGGGGTGGTGATGCGCGTAGCTGCGGTAGGCGCTGGCCATCGAGACCACGGCATCGTCGCGGGTGCGCCCCTCGCCGACGGTGTTGAGCATGCCGATGAGGTCGCCGATCACGCGCATACGCACGGTCCTGCGCAGATCCTCGAGGCTGTCCACGTGGTTGTAGAGCGACGGCCCCTTGGTGCCGAGTTGGGTGGCGAGTGCGTTGATCGTAAGGGCGTCCCAGCCCTCCCGGTCCAGGAACGTCAGGGCGGCGTTGACGATGGCATCGCGGCTGAGTTTGGTGGTCCGCGCCTGACCGCGCGTTCGAGCCGACCCGGACGCCGCCGTCCGCGCGACTCGCGCCGCCGACTGCGGTCCCGGCCGAGCTGGCATGTCGTCAAGTTCCTTCGGATCGCCGTGTGGTTCCCGTTTTGGGGACAGCGAATGACTCTAACCCGCGAGGTCAGCCCGAGTCAGTCCCGTCGTCGGGGCGACAGCGGCCGGCGTGGCACCACCCGGTAGCGCCAAGTGCCGCACGACCGGGTTCCAGCAACGTTAGAGTCGGCCCATGAAGCTGAAGGCCATGATGCTGGCGCTCGCGACGGGCGCGTTGTTGGTGGGCATCGGGACTCCGGCCGCGCAGGCCAAGAACGGGGACACCCACATCACCGGGCAGGGCATCAGCCAGACCCTGGACTGCAACGAGTCGGCGCTGATCGTCGTCGGCACGGGGAACTACATCACGGCCATGGGCACGTGCTGGGCCATCTCGGTGCAGGGGTCGTCGAACGTCGTGGTCGCCGACAACGTCATCAACGACATCACCGTCTACGGCAACGACCAGACCGTCCTCTTCCGCGGCGGCGATCCTCTGCTCTGGGATCGGGGCCGCGAGCTGGGCATGACGAATCGCCTCGATCGGATTCCCGCCTAGGCTGGGGTACGGCGCCGCAGGGCATCCATGGCTCAGGCCTTCGCCTTCGCTGCGTCCGACCGGAAGCGAGAGACGATGCGGGCACGACTCATTGGCTCGACGGGCGCGTTGGCGTGTGCCGCGCTCGTCCTGGTTGGCTGCGGTTCCAGCGGCGACGGTGATTCGCCGACGGCGACCGCGGGCAGCTCGGGCGTCCAGGTGGAAGTCGGCAACACGATCAACTACGGATCGTTCGGCACGACGGCGACCATCGACTGTGCCGACGGCAAGTCGCTCACGGTCGGCGGGTCCAACAACACGCTGACCGTTCAGGGCACCTGCGCCAACGTGAACATCGGTGGCGCCGACAACAAGATCAGCCTCGATGCGGTCAACGACGGTCTCAACGTCGTCGGCCTGAACAATGCCGTCACCTACAAGGCCGGCGAGCCGTCCGTCAACGACACGGGTTCTGGGAACACGATCAGCAAGGGCTGACGGTCACGCGCTGGCCCCGTGCCGACCCGCGCCACCGGCGAATCGCGCTGCGCCTGCCAGTGATTCGGCGGCCACCCGCGACATGCTGCCGAACTCCAGGTCCATCGCGTCCTGCTCGGGGACTCCCCACTGGTGCAGGGCCGACAGCCGGTCGGCGCGCAGGCAGCCCTGCGGAAATCCGGCCAGTTCGGCGGCCAGCGCCTCGGCCGCCGCACGGGCCTGACCGCTGGCCACCACGCGATTCGCCAACCCGATCGCGAAGGCCTCGGCGGCGTCGACGCTGCGGCCGGTGAGAATCAGGTCCATCGCGCGGCTGTGCCCGATCAGGCGGGGCAGGCGCACCGTGCCGCCGTCGATCAGCGGCACTCCCCATCGTCGGCAGTAGACCCCGAAGACGGCGTCCTCCTCGACGACCCGCATGTCGCACCAGAGGGCCAGTTCGAGCCCGCCCGCGACGGCGAACCCGCTGACGGCGGCAATGACGGGTTTGGACAGCACCATTCGCGTCGGGCCCATCGGACCGGGCCCGGTGCGATGCACGGGGTTGGCCTCCGGGGTGCCGATCGCCTTGAGATCGGCTCCGGCACAGAATGTTCCGTTGTCTCCCCAGAGCACCGCGACGGACGCGGAGTCGTCGCGGTCGAACTCCTGGAATGCGGCGAACAGTTCGGCGGCGGCAGGTCCGTTGACGGCGTTGCGCGCCTGGGGCCGATCCATGACGACCGTCGTGACGGGGCCGTTGCGCTCGACCCGTACGCCGCCCGGTGTATTCATTTGGCCTCCATCAGTTCGGTGTCGTCGCGCCGCGCCGCGAGTTCGGCGGCGAAGTCGTGATAGGCGTGCCGCAGGGCCGCTCCCGGCCAGTCGTCGGGCAGCAGTTCATCGGGTAGTACGGGGTCGGTGAGCAGGTGGCGCACCATGCCAGCGGCGGCGGCGAAACGACCGGGAACGTCGGCGGCGCCGGACATGTCGTCGAGCAGCCGGTGACCCGTGCGCGTCCAGGCGGGCAGGTCCCACAGGTGGGCGACTAGTCCGACCGGATCGTCGTCGCGAGCGCGGAGCACCCTCACCCGGTCGCGCAGGTCGTCGGTCGTCGCCGGGTCGAGGTTGGCGGGCCGCATCCAGACCCCCTCACGTAGCTCACCGAACCGCTTGTCGTGCAGCGCCGTTCGTAGCAGGGCGCGGCTGCGGGCATCGGTGCCGACGCTGGTGATCACCAGAGTAAGCCAGGTGCCGTTCCAGCGCCGCAACTTCGGGTCCAGTGCGTCGTCCTGGCGACGCTGCCTGGCGAGGAGGCGGTCGGCGAGCCGGTAGCCATCGGCCGAGCGCACCAGGTCACCGGCGCCGACCATGCGGGTCAGCGCCACCCGAAGCGTCGGCTCCCTGATGTCGAAATCACTAGTGAGCCTGACGAGTTCGGCCGCCGATGCCCAGGCCGGATGCGCGCCGAGCAGCACGCTGAGCACGACCGATCTGGCGGTCATCCGGCGCAGCGTCACGGCCCTAGACCCCGGACGTCCGGCGGCCGGCGTCTCCGTAGGGCTCGTCGCGGCTGCGCACCGCTTCCCGGAAGCCGTGCTGGGTGGCTTCGGCGACGAAGGCGTGCCCTTCTGGGGTGTGCCGCGCGACGCCGTCGAACACCGTGCTGACCATCCGACTGGTGGCAATGCCTTGGTTGTAGAGCGCGGTGTTGAGCGCCAGCTTGGCCATGATGAGTTGGTTGACGGGCATGGCGGCGATGCGCGCGACGAGGCGTTCGGTGCGCTCCTCGAGATCGGCGGGGTCCGGGGCCTCGACGGCCAGCCCCCAGTCGGCGGCCTGCGCTCCGCTGATGCAATCACCGGTGAAGAGAAGGCGTTTGGCGCGTTGGTCGCCCAGCCGGTGCGCCCACAGTCCCGCCGCTGGGACGCCCCACACCCGCATCGGCGGGTAGCCGATCTTGGCGTCCGACGCGGTGATCACCTGGTCGGCGTGCAGCGCGATGTCGGTTCCACCTGCCACGCAGTATCCGTGGATCTTCACCACCGTGGGTTTGTCGCAGTGCATCAGGCTGGCGAAGCCGCGCACGAAGCGACTCATCATCTGGTAGTCGATCATCGGGTCCCACGGCGCATCCGGCAGGTGGTTGATGGCCTGGGTCTTGCCGTCGAGCACGGTGCCCTTGTAGCTGCCCGTGCCACCCGCCGAGGAGGTGCGGTCGGCGTAGGCGGACAGATCGAAGCCTGCGCAGAACCCCTCGCCACGGCCGGACACCAGGATGACGTGGACGTTCGGGTCGAGGTCGGCGCGTTCGACGAGCGCCGACAGCTCCAGCGGCGTGTCCGCGACGATCGCGTTGCCTTTTTCGGGACGGTTGAACGTGATTCGCGCGACCCGGTCGGTGACCTCGTAGGTCATCGTCTTCAGAGCGTCGAAGTCCACGGGCCTGATCGCATGCGTCATTGCGTGGCCCCGCGCTCCGCAGAGCGTGCGTGTCCGTACGCGACCCGCCGCCGTCGCACGGCACTTCGCGCACGCTCGCTGGCGAAAGTCACCCCTTCACCATCGCGCGTTCGATGATCGGGGCGAGATCCAGGCCGACCGGCAGCGTGCCGAACGCCCCACCCCACTGCCCGCCAAGCCTGCTGGCCAGGAAGGCCTCGGCGACGGCGGGATGCCCGAAGCGCACCATCAGCGAACCCTGCAGCGCCAGCGAGATGTCCTCGGCGATCTGGCGGGCGCGGTACTGGATGGTCTCCAGGTCGTCGAGTTGCGGGCGCAGTGCCCGCACGTGGGCGTCCAACCGTGGGTCGTGGCCCGTCGTCCTTCCGAGCTCGTCGAAGAGGACGTCGATGCACTCGGGCCGGGTGGCCATGGCGCGCAACGCATCCAGCGCGCTGACGTTGCCCGAGCCCTCCCAAATGCCCATCAGCGGGGCTTCGCGGTACAGCCGCGGCATGCCGGATTCCTCGACGTAGCCGTTGCCACCGAGACATTCCATGGCCTCGGCGGCGTGGGGCGTGGCGCGCTTGCACACCCAGTACTTCCCGGCGGCCAGCCCGATGCGACGCAGCAGCGTTTCGCGTTCGTCGCCGCGCACGGCTGCATCGGTGGCCCCGGCCATCCGCATCGCCAGCATGGTCGCGGCCTCGGCCTCGACGGCGAGGTCGGCAAGAACGTTGCGCATCAACGGCTGGTCGATCAGGTACGCGCCGAACGCCATTCGGTGCTGCGCGTGGTGGATGGCGCGGGTGAGGCCGGTGCGCATGCTCGTCGCGCTGCCAAGCGTGCAGTCCAGTCGGGTCAGGTTGACCATCTCGATGATGGTGGGGACACCGCGTCCCTCCTCGCCGACCAGCCACGCGGTGGCACCGTCGTACTCGACCTCGCTTGAGGCGTTGGCGTGGTTGCCGAGCTTGTCCTTCAAGCGCTGAAGGAACATTCGGTTGCGGCTGCCGTCGGGCAGGACGCGCGGCAGGAAGAAGCACGACAACCCCCCGGAGGATCCCCCGTCGCTTCGCTCGCCCCTGGAGGATCCCCCGTCGCTTCGCGCGCCCCCGGAGGCCAGCGCCAGCACCAGGAACACGTCCGACCTCGGCGCCGAGGTGAACCACTTGTGCCCGCGCAACGAGTAGCTGCCGTCCCCGTTCGGCGTGGCCTGTGTGGTGCCCGCCCGCACGTCGGAGCCGCCCTGCTTCTCGGTCATCGACATCCCTGCCGTGAGACCGGCCTTGGTGGCGGGCACCCTGAGTTCGGGGTCGTAGACCCGGCTGGTCAGCAGCGGCTCGTAGATCGCGGCGAGTTCGGGGTTGAACCGCAGTGCGGGGACGACGGCGTAGGTCATCGAGA
>NZ_JBEVLO010000447.1:0-20517 GCF_040509115.1 Mycobacterium sp.
TGCTCGGCGAGTTGATTGACCGACATTTCGCGGTGGACCAGCGCCCAGAGCACCTGTACCCGGGTGGCGTCGGCGAGCATGCGGAACACCTCGACGACCAGACCCACCTGATCGTCCGGCAGCCGTCTGGCGCATCCATCCGTACCTGCATTCATACGCAGATAGTAGTAGACGAAACGACGTAGCGGTTCGACATCGTCGAGACCGCGCGTGCGGGCCCACCTCACCCTGACGGGCGGCTCAGCCCGTCACGTCGACCCGGGCGCGGTCATGCCGCGTCACCGGGACGAGCGGTACGTCCAGATCAGCCAAACACCAGTCAGGTCGGCGACTTCGATGGGCCGTACGCGTTCGCCTGATCGACGGCAGTGTTCGCGTCGGTGTCCCAGCGTTCTTCGATCCGGCCGAAGCGCCAGACCGCCAACGCGATCAACCACACCACCACGAACAGACCGACGATCGTGAACCCGACGAATTCGAGGTCGGCCGAGCCGATGAACGCCAGCGGTCCCGACTCGATGCCAAGGCGGTCGACCAACAGGCCGATCAACACGATGACGCCGATCACCAACGCGACGAACACCGAGAGCACCGTGACGGTCAGGTTGTAGTACACCTTGCGGATCGGCTTGAGGAACGCCCAGCCATACGCCCGCGCCATGAAGACCCCGTCGGCCGCGTCGAACAGGCTCATGCCCGCCGCGAACAGCACCGGCAGCACCAGGATGGCGTACCAGGGCAACGTGAACGCCGCCGTCCCCGCGGCGAGGACGAGCAGCGCCACCTGGGTGGCCGTGTCGAAGCCCAACCCCATCAGCAGACCGACCGGGTACAGGTGCCACGGCTTGCTGACCCTGCGCATCACCCGGGACAGCAGTCGCGCGAGGAACCCGCGGTTGTTGAGTTGACGTTCCAATTCGGCCTCGTCGAACTCGCCGCTGCGCATCTCACGGAACACCTTGGCGATGCCGACGACGGCGAACAGATTGGTGAGCCCGATCAGGATCAGGAAGGTGCCCGCGACCAGCGACCCGATCAAGCCGAGGGTCTGCAGCATGTGCGAGTTCTCGTCCTGCACCGGACCGACCAGCGCCTTGACACCGATGGCCAACAGGAACGCCAGGCCGAACACCACGCTCGAATGACCAAGGGAGAACCAGAAACCCGCGGAAAGTGACCGCTTGCCTTCTCCGACCAGCTTGCGGGTGGTGTTGTCGATGACGGCGATGTGGTCGGCGTCGAAGGCATGCCGGACACCCAGCAGGTACGCGGTGACACCGAGGCCGATGCCGAAGACGCCAGTGGACCCGAGCGTGATGTGCTGCGGCGCTACCCCAAACGCCAGCACACCCCAGCCGAACAGGTGAAGCAGCAGCACGAAGCCGCCCATCCCCGCGATCGTCAGCCAATCGGTGCGGTCCAGACGGGTCGCAGTGCCTGCGGGACGCGCGGTCTGGGCGATCACGGGGGCAGCCATGGGAAAAGCCTAGGCGGACTCGCGTTCATCTGTCTAGCTGTTCAGATGTTCAGGTCGGCGACCTATCCGGATGGGCAGGTCAACCGTGCGCGGCGCCTATCCAATGGAGCAAGTCGTGCACGGTGTGGTCCTCCAGCCGGTAGGCCACCGAGCGGCCGACGCGGGTCGAGCTGACCCAGCCCTGCTGACGCAACACCCGAAGTGCCTGGGAGACGGCGTTCTCCGAACGACCGAGTGCGGCGGCCAGATCACTGACGCAGATTCCGGGGGCACGGTGCAGACTCAGCAGAATCTCCAGGCGATTCGGATCGGACAGCAGATCGAATCGCTGCGTCCAGCCGGTGATGTCGACGTCGCGTAGCGCCGACGATGCGTGCCGCACCACCGCCTGGTCACCGGGCTCCATCACTGCAATTTAGTCCACCCGACGCGGCCGAACACCCCTCATCACCTCGGAGCGGCGGAATCCGACCGACCGAGTTGCCGCCGCGACCGTCGGTTCGGAGCGCAGCACCGAGCCGGGCGCGGCGGGGCGTCCCGCGCGGGCTAGACGTCGAGGAACCCGTGCAGTAGCGAGGCCGAGCCCCACACGTGCGCCGTCATCGTCTCGGCCGCACCGTCGGCATCCCCGGCCAGAATCGCCATCACGATCGCCTCGTGCTGCTGGTCGGAGTGCGCGATGTTGAGCGCGAGCAGCGGAATGTGGTCCAGCAACTCGTTGAGCCGCATCCGATTCTCAGCGACGAGCGGCACCAGCGACGGCGCACCGGCGGCCTCGGCGATGGCGAGATGAAGCCGCGAGTCCAATCTGCGATAGTCCTCCAACGCCGCCCCCCGGACGTCGGCAAGCCTGCTCCACAACGTTTCCCGCTCACTCGCGGTCAACGTCCGGCCTGCGGCCATCCGGGCCGCGCCCACCTCGAGGATCTCGCGCAGCCGGAGTGTGTCGTCGATGTCGGTCCGGCTGAACCGGACGCCATCGGCGCTGGGCGCGGGCAGCTCGTCGGCGAGGAAGGTGCCGCCATAGCGGCCGCGTCGCGACACCAGATAACCGGCGTCGGCCAACGACTTGATGGCCTCGCGCACGGTGTCGCGGCTGACCCCGAGGCGGGCGGCGAGCTCGCGCTCGGGGGGCAGCGACTCCCCCGGCGCGAGCACGCCGAGGCGGATCGTCTCGAGCAGCCGACCCACCGTGTCCTCGAAGGCGTTCCCGAGACGCACCGGACGCAGCAGCGCCTCACTGGCGGGCTGCGGGTCGGCAACCATCTCCCGCGTCGCCTCGCTCCTGCCCTCCGGCGCGGCCGCGGTCATGACGTCATAGCGGCGTCACGTACGCGGAGCTGATGCCACCGTCGACCAGGAAGGTCGACCCCGTGATGAACGACGAGTCGTCGCTGGCCAGGAACGCGACCGCGGCCGCGAGCTCCTCTGGTTCGGCGAACCGTCCCACCGGAATGTGCACCAACCGTCGCGCCGCCCGCTCGGGGTCCTTGGCGAAGAGTTCTTGCAGCAGTGGGGTGTTCACGGGTCCTGGGCACAGCGCGTTGACCCGGATGCCCTGGCGCGCGAACTGCACGCCGAGCTCTCGCGACATCGCGAGCACGCCGCCCTTGGACGCGGTGTAGGAGATCTGCGAGGTGGCCGACCCCATCACTGCCACGAATGACGCGGTGTTGATGATCGACCCCCTCTGCTGGGGCACCATGTGGCGCAAGGCGGCCTTGCTGCAGAGGTACACCGACTTGAGGTTGATGTCTTGAACCCGTTCCCACGCATCGAGTTCGGTGTTCTCGATCAGATCGTCCTCGGGTGGCGAGATGCCTGCATTGTTGAATGCGATGTCGACCGACCCGTACTTCTCGGCGGCCGTGTCGAACAGCGCATCGACGGTGACCTTGTCGGCGACGTCCACTGGGACGAAGAGGCCCGCCAGTTCGTCGGCGACCGACTTGCCGGTCGCGGGGTCGATGTCACCGATGACGATGGTCGCGCCCTCCGCCCGCATCCGCTTGGCCGTCGCGAGCCCGATGCCGCTGGCGCCGCCGGTGATGACGGCGACCTTGCCCGCGAGCCGCTGGGTCAGATCCATCTCTAGTTCTCTCCAATCGCAAAGAAGACGTTCTTGGTTTCCGTGAAGTGCATGGGCGCATCCGGTCCGAGCTCGCGTCCCAGACCGGACTGCTTGAAGCCGCCGAACGGTGTGTTGTACCGCACCGACGAATGCGAATTGACCGACAGGTTCCCCGATTCCACCGCCCGGGACACCCGCATCGCCCTGGAGAGGTTGTCGGTCCAGATCGACCCGGACAAACCGTAGGGCGTGTCGTTGGCGAGCCCGATCGCATCGGCCTCGTCCTCGAAGGGCAACACCGTGACGACCGGGCCGAAGATCTCCTCGGTGACGGCACGATCGGTGCGCCCCGGGGTCAGCACGGTCGGCGGGAACCAGTACCCCGGCCCGGTCGGCGCCGATCCCCGGAACGCGACCGGGGCGTCGTCGGGCACGTAGGAGGCCACCGTGTCGAGGTGCGGACGCGACACCAGCGGCCCCATCTCGGAGTTCCGCGACGCCGGATCGCCGACCACGACGCCCTTCACCGCGGGCTCGAGCAACTCCATGAACTTGTCGTAGACATTGCGCTGCACCAGGATTCGACTACGCGCACAGCAATCCTGGCCGGCGTTGTCGAAGACGCCGTAGGGCGCGGTCGCGGCAGCCTTCTCCAGGTCGCAGTCGTCGAAGACGATGTTGGCGCTCTTGCCTCCGAGTTCCAGCGTCACCCGCTTCACCTGGGCCGCGGCACCCGCCATCACCTTGACGCCCACCTCGGTGGAGCCGGTGAAGACGATCTTGCGAACGTCGGGGTGGCTGATGAATCGCTCCCCCACCACCGACCCCTTTCCTGGCAGTACCTGGAACAGTCCGTCGGGCAGTCCCGCCTCGAGTCCGAGTTCGGCGAGCCGCATCGTGGTCAACGGCGTGATCTCCGCCGGCTTCACCAGCACCGCGTTGCCCGCCGCGAGTGCGGGCACGAAACCCCACGACGCGATGGTCATCGGGAAGTTCCACGGCGCGATGACGGCGACGACGCCCAGCGGCTCGTTGAAGGTGACGTCGAGTCCACCTGCAACGGGAATTTGCTTGCCGGACATGCGTTCCGGACTCGCCGAGTAGAACTGAAGCACGTCACGCACGTGCCCGGCCTCCCACTCCGCATTGCCGATCACGTGGCCGGAGTTGGCCACCTCGAGGGCAGCGAGCTCGTCGACGTGCGCATCCACCTGCGCGGCGAAGGCGCGCAGTCCGGCGGCCCGGTCGGCGGGTGCGAGCTTGGCCCACTGCCGCTGCGCGACCGTCGCGCGGGCGACGGCGTCGTCCACCGCTGGGACGTCGAGCAACTCGACGTCGCGCAGCGCCTCCTCGGTCGCGGGGTTGATGAGTGTGGACGTGCTCACGCGGTTTCCTTCCCTCTGGTCGCTTCGCTCCTGCTGCCGGGAGTCACCCTTTCCCGAGTTACTTGCGTCCGGCCCGATGCATAGGCCGTCGCGGCCTCGACGACACCGCTGAAGAGGCGCAGATCGTCGAGCCGCTCCTCGGGGTGCCACTGCACGGCGACGACGAATTCGTTGCCAGGGAGTTCGACGGCCTCGATCACCCCGTCGGTATCCCACGCGGTGGCCATCAGGCCCTTGCCGAGCTCCGCGATGGCCTGGTGGTGGTAGCACTGGGCATCGGTCGACTCGCCGATCAGCGCGGCCACCCGGGTTCCCGGCACGGTCTGGATCGCCGACGTGTTGAACCGGGCGTTGCCAAGCTGGTGCTGATGGTGGCCGACGACGTCGGGCAGGTGCTGGTGCAGGGTCCCGCCGAGTGCGACGTTGAGCACCTGGGCACCCCGGCAGATCCCGAGAATCGGTAGTCCCCGCGCCAATGCGCCACGCACCAGCGCGAATTCCCACGCGTCACGATCCCGCGCTGGCTCGTCGGTGCTCGCGTGCGGGGCCTGCCCGTAGCTGGCTGGATCGACGTCGCGTCCGCCGGTGATCACCAGCCCGTCGAGCCCGTCGAGCACGCGGTCGGCGATCGCCTGGTCGACCGGCTGCGGCGGAAGCAGGGTCGCGATGCCCCCGGCCAGCGTCACGCCCTCGAGATAGATGGCGGGCAGGAAGCTCGCCGGTACGTCCCACACGCCGGTCTGCGCCTGCTGCAGATACGTGGTCAGCCCAAGAACTGGACGGACCTCGGGGCGGGAGCGCAGCGGCCCTGGGGACCGATTCCGATCAGAGTCGCTCGAAGCCACGTCGCCTCTCCCAGTCCGTCACCGCCGAGTTGAATGCCTTGAGTTCGACGCGGGCGTTGTTGAGATAGTGCTCGACGACCTCGTCGCCGAACGCCTCGCGCGCCACCGTCGACGCCTCGAACAGCGCGGCCGCCTCGGCGAGGGTGGTCGGAAGCCGTTCGGCGCCACTGGTATACGCATTGCCCGCACACGCTTCGGGCAGCTCCAGCTGTTGGTCGATGCCGTGCAACCCGCCCGCGATCAGCGCCGCGACGGCGAGGTACTGGTTGACGTCACCACCGGGTGCACGGCACTCCATCCGCATGCCGTGGCCGTGGCCCACGACGCGCAGCGCACACGTGCGGTTGTCCATGCCCCACGCGACGGCGGTCGGCGCGAAGCTGCCGTCGACGAATCGCTTGTAGGAGTTGATGTTCGGTGCGTAGAACAGCGTCAGCTCCCGCATCGTCGCGAGCTGTCCCGCGACGAAGCTGCGGAACATCGGCGACATGCCGAGGGGATCGTCGTCGTCGGAGAACACGGCCGAACCGTCGGTTCCGCGGAACGAGAGGTGGATGTGACAGCTGTTGCCTTCGCGCTCGTCGAACTTCGCCATGAAGGTGAGGCTCTTGCCGTGCTGGTCGGCGATCTCCTTGGCACCGTTCTTGTAAATGGTGTGGTTGTCGCACGTGACCAGCGCGTCGTCGTAGCGGAAGCCGATCTCCTGCTGGCCAAGGTTGCACTCACCCTTGACGCCCTCGCAGTAGAGGCCGGCGCCCTCCATCCCGAGGCGGATGTCGCGCAGCAGTGGCTCCATCCGCGTCGACGCCAGCATGTTGTAGTCGATGTTGTAGTCAGTCGCGGCCGTCAGCCCGGTGTATCCCTTGGCCCACGCCTCGCGGTAGGAGTCGTCGAACACGATGAATTCGAGCTCGGTGGCCGCCACGGCGTCCATCCCGCGCTGGGCCAGCCGGTCCAGCTGCGCGCGCAGGATCCCGCGCGGCGACGGGCGCACCGGCGAGCCGTCATGCCAGCCGAGGTCGGCCATCACCAATGCGGTGCCGGGCAGCCACGGAATCTTGCGCAAGGTGGCGAAGTCCGGCGTCATGACCATGTCGCCGTACCCGGCCTCCCAGCTCGACATCTTGTAGCCGTCGACGGTGTTCATGTCCACGTCTACGGCGAGCAGGTAGTTGCAGCACTCCGCGCCGTGCGCGATGACGTCGTCGACGAACAGTCGGGCGGAGATCCGCTTCCCGGTCAGCCGTCCCTGCATGTCGGTGAAGGCGACGATGACGGTGTCGATCTCGCCCGCCGCCACCAGTTTCTCCAAGTCGGCCTGCGCCAGCAGGCCTGCCCCATTGCCGGTTCGATCCGTCACGCTCATCTCCTCATCTCCAACCGATGATGCCGACAAGTCAACCATTGCGCGTCCGCATACAGGTCACTCACAGACAGCCGTTACACGTTTTTCATTGCCAAAGGTAGGACGCCAGACCTTTGGCACCCTATTCTGCCTACTCAGTGAGCGCTCTCCAACGAGCGCTGCCCCGAGAAGGAGAACGCCGTGCCCGAGGGTCATGAAGAACTGTCTGACGACGAGAGACACCTGGCCTCGCTGGGATACACGCAGGAACTCAACCGCACCTGGTCGGGCTTCAGTAACTTCGCCATCTCGTTCTCGATCATCTCGATCCTGGCGGGTTGCTTCACGTCGTTCGGCCTCGGCTGGAACAACGGCGGCCCCGCCGCGATCGCATGGGGATGGCCGATCGTCTCGGTCTTCATCCTGATCATCGGCCTCTGCATGTCCGAGTTGGTGTCCGCCTACCCCACGTCCGGCGGTATCTACTGGTGGGCGAGCAAACTCGGCGGCGCCAAGGCCGGCTTCTACACCGGGTGGCTGAACCTGATCGGCCTGATCGCGATCCTGGCGTCGGTGGCCTACGGCTGCGCCACCTTCCTCGACCTCACTCTCGGCACGTTCAGCGAGACCTGGCTCGCCGGCTACAGCCTTACCAGGACGTTCATCATCTTCGTTGTCATCCTGGCGATCTCGGCGACCATCAACATCTTCTCGTCGCATCTGCTCGCGGTCATCAACAACATCTCGGTGTGGTGGCACGTGGCAGGAGCCATCGTGGTCGTCCTGATCCTGTGGTTGATCCCCGAACAGCACGCCAGCTTCAGCGACGTCTTCGCCACGACCGTCAACAACACCGGCTTCTTCGGCGGTTCGACCTCGGCGGTCGGCTTCCTGTTCTTCGTGCTGCCGATCTCGGCGATCCTCACGCAGTACACGATCACTGGCTACGACGCGTCGGCCCACCTGTCCGAGGAGACCATGAGCGCCGCCGACGGCGCGGCCAAGGGCATTTGGCGATCGATCTTCTACTCGGCCATCGGTGGCTGGATCCTGCTGCTGACCTTCCTGTTCGCCGTGCAGGACGTGGACGGCGTGACGTCGGGTGGCGGAGCCGTCGCGGTGATCTTCGGTCAGGCATTGGACTCCAAGTGGGTGGGGATCGTGCTGCTGATCTCGACCGCGGGTCAGTTCTTCTGCACCACCGCATGCCAGACCAGTGCGTCGCGGATGCTGTTCGCCTTCAGCCGCGACCGTGCGGTGCCTGGCCACCAACTGTGGTCCGCGGTGAGCAAGAACAAGATTCCCGCCAACGGTGTGATGATCACCGCCGTGATCGCGGCAATCATCACGCTGCCCGCACTGGTCGAGGTCGACATCAACGGCGCCCCGGTGCCGGTCGCCTTCTTCGCGGTGGTGTCGATCGGCGTGGTCGGCCTATACCTGTGCTTCGCGGTACCGATCTACTTCCGTTGGAGGGCAGGCGATTCCTTCCCGGTAGGCAAGTGGAATCTCCGCGGACACCACAAGTGGATGGCGCCCGTCGCCTTGATCGAGATCGTCGTGACGTCGTTCATCGCCCTGTTCCCGACGTCCAACCTGGGCGCGCCATGGGATCCCGGCTTCGAGTGGAAGTACGTCAACTACACCCCGCTTCTGGTCGGCACGGTGCTGATCCTGCTGTTCATCTACTGGCACGTGTCGGTGAAGAACTGGTTCACCGGTCCGATCAAGCAGGTCACGACGGTGGCAGAGGACCTCGACCTGGCGTAGCGGCCGATCACGGCCACCACCATCCCCCTGTCGATCCCCCGGCCGATCCCCCGGCCGTCACCAGGTGCTGGTACGCATCACGATCTCGGCGGCGAGCTGAGCCGTGGACTCGTGGGCGTTGCGCCTACCGAGGAGTTCGACCACCCGGAAGTCGCCGTACACGTAACGCTGGCTGGCCCGCGCCACTGCTCGCGCCGCCGGCGTGCTGACCAGGGCCGTGGTGTTCATCTCCACCGGCGGGCAGGCCTCGTCGCGGATGGCACCCGCCTGATCGGCCACCCGAGGATGCCCCCGATCGACGACCACCAGCCCGATGAACCGGTCGAGTCGGGTGGCGGCCAGCTCCCACGCCAACTCGCCGCCCACGCGGTCCCCGACCAGGAGGGCCCACCGGACTCCGAGCGTGTCGAGGATGCCGATGACGGCCTTGGCGCTCAGCCGCGGGTCCGGCGCGATCACGACGGTGCGCAGCGACGCCGTGTGCAGTCGCTCGCACACCGCGTCGTACGCTCCGGGCCCCTGGTTGGCCGCCCCGAGCAGGACGACGACGGAACCCTTTTCCGGGCCCGACACGTCGACGGTGGCGGGGAACCCGTCAACGGTGTGAACGGTCGATGGCATCAAGCCACGCTACAGGGCGGGCTCGTGTTCAGTGCCGACTTTCACCGGCTGCAGTGCGACCACGATCTCATTCGAGGCGGTCGGCCTGCTTGTCCATGATGTCCAGAAACGTCTGTGGCAGCGTCCCTTTGACGCTGATCGCCGGATCCTCGGTGGGAAAGGCCATACCAAACATGCCCGACTCGGCCACGTTCTCGAATGCGAAGTACACGCTGCTCTCGTCGCCACCCAGCTGAATGGTCTGCTGGTACACCAGCATGTCGGGCCGTGGCGACGGCAGTTTGGTCGTGGTGACCGGAATCGGCTCGGACATGGGGTCGAAGAAGGTCAGGAACACTTCACACCGGCTGGCAGTGGCTTCCAGCTGATCCAGATCCAGCGGCCCGATCAACACCGTCATCACGGTCCGCACGCCGTCGTAGGCGACGCTGTACTTGGCGGCGCTGCCCGGTCCTCGCTCAGCGGACCCGGCGATCACGCGCGTGAGGGCGTTCGCGCAGCCCTCGGGTTGGGACAGCATCGCAGGCGCGTCGGCCGCTCCGTCGGGCTGGCCGGGTTGCTCCACGATGCGGTCGAACTGGACACCGGGTGGAAAGTCGGCAGAGGTGAGCAGCGTGCTGGCGAGCCGGGCGCCGGGCCAGGTCGGAGTGCCTTCGATCGCACATCCACCGAGGGCGACCGCAGCGACGGCGCCAAGCACCGGTGCGAGCAGTCTCACGGCAGCGTCAGGACGTCAGCGCCATTCTCGGTGACCACCAGCGTGTGCTCGAACTGTGCCGTCCACTTCTTGTCGACGGTCGCCACGGTCCAGCCATCGTCCCAGATCTCGTAGTCCAGGGCCCCAAGGTTGATCATCGGTTCGATCGTGAACGTCATGCCGGGTTCCAGCACGGTGTCGACTGCTGGCTGGTCGTAGTGCAGCACCACCAGCCCGTTGTGGAACGTGGTGCCGATGCCGTGTCCGGTGAAGTCACGAACGACGTTGTAGCCGAAGCGGTTTGCGTACGCCTCGATGACGCGGCCGACGACCGAGAGCTGACGGCCCGGCTTGACGGCCTTGATCGCGCGCATGGTCGCCTCTTGGGTGCGCTCGACGAGCAGTCTGTTCTCCTCGGCGACCTCGCCCGCCAGGAAGGTCGCGTTCGTATCGCCGTGCACGCCGTCCAGATAGGCGGTTACGTCGATGTTCACGATGTCGCCGTCCTGGATCACGGTCGAGTCCGGGATGCCGTGGCAGATGATCTCGTTGAGCGACGTGCAGCACGACTTCGGAAAGCCCTTGTAGCCCAACGTCGATGGGTAGGCGCCGTGGTCGACCATGTAGTCGTGGGCGATCCGATCGAGTTCGTCGGTGGTCACGCCCGGTGCCACGGCCCGGCCTGCCTCGGCGAGTGCGTTGGCCGCGATACGCCCTGCGACGCGCATCTTCTCGATGACTTCGGGCGTCTGCACCCATGGCTCGCTGCCCTCGCGGACGGTCGGCTTCCACGCGTATTCGGGGCGCGGGATCGACTTGGGCACGGGCAACGTCGGAGAGAGCTCACCGGGGCGAAGGGCGGTGCGAACAGGCATGATGCCAGCGTAACCGCTCACCGGCGACCGTCGATGACGGGCGGTTGGCGATCGAGGTCGGCGGCAACGGTACCCAGGTCGGCGAAGACCTGGTCGATCTGCTTGGCGATGAGCTGTGGCTGCAAGGGAGCGTTGGACTCCGCGAGATCGGTCCAGGCCTGCATCACGGTGACACTGATGATCATCATCGCCAGCGCCAACTGACGGTCGTCGACGGTGACGTTCATCCGATCGGCCATGACTTGCATCACCTGCGGCCCGCGGTATTCCACCGCCGCCTTACGAAGCGCGTCGGACGCGGTGACCACGTGGATGATGCGTGTGATGCGGTCGGCGGGTCCGGCGCGCAGCCCCTCGGTGTGCGCGCGGGCGAGGATGGCCCCGAAGGCGGCGCGCATCGACTCGAACGGACCGAGATTGGCGTCAAGTGCCCGCAGCTCGTGGGTGATCTCGTCGGCGAGATCGTCGAGGAGTGAGAGGAAGACCGCATCCTTGCTCCCGAAGTGGCGGTTGAACGTCCGTGGGGACACTTCGGCGGCGGTGGCGATGTGCTCGACGGTGGTGTTCTCGTAGCCTCGGCTCAAGCACAGCTCCACGGCGGCGTCGATCAGCGCTGCCCTGGTTCGCTGCACCTTGCGGCCGCGCAAACTGGGGGCCGGTCCACGAAGCCGAGTCACGGACCGATCCTATGAAGCCGCCCTGGCGGCCGTTGCCCAATTCGGCGAGGAGCTGCGGGCAGGCTACCGGCGGTCGCCGCGGCCGAACAACGACTTGCGGGGACCCCGGATGTCGATCGACCCGCACACGCTTCGGCCGGTGAGGATGACGTGGGGGGTGCCTTCGGCCGGAGCGTCCTTGCGGTGGTCGCGGGCACTGCCGACGAGCACCTCGACGTCGTCGATGGATGCGCTGGCCCCGTCGGGAAGCCGGATGTCGACCGACCCGAACTTGACGTCGAGTTCGATGACGACGATGGGGCCCGCGAAGCGCGCCTTGGTGAGGTCCAGGTCGATGGAACCCATTCGCCGCACCAGCGAGAGGCGGGTGGGCACGATCCACTCGCCCTGGCGCTTCAACGAGCCGAGCACACCGCGCAGCTCGACCCTGTCGGTGGCCGTCGTGACGATCGCGCCAGGGCCCGGCAGATCCTCGACCAATGCGGCCAGCTCGGAGTGCAGGCGGGCCTGCGATACCGCGGCCGACCGTTCCTCGAACTCGTCGATGTCGATGAGCCCGAGGGCCACCGCGTTGTGCAGACGGCGCAGGGTGCCGTTGCGGTCGGCGTCCGAGATGCGCAGTGCCGCGGCTTCTACCCCGACATCCGAGCCAACGCCCGAATTGATGCTCGTCATGTGCTGCCGTCCCTTCCGAGGACCAGGCTACTCAGGCCAGGTAGTCGGGGGGCAGCCCGTTGAGCATGTCTCGGCACATCCGGACGGCGTACTCGGAGCTCCCGCCGCCGACGATGAGGGCGGCAAACGCCAGGTCCCCGCGGTAGCCGGCGAACCAGGCGTGCGACCCGCCCTCGAATTCGGCCTCACCGGTCTTGCCGCGGACGTCACCGCTTCCGTTGAGCTCCTTGGCAGTGCCGTTCGTCACCACCAGCTGCATCATCGGGCGCAGCGCGTCGACCATCTTCGGCGTGATCGTCGGGGTGTCGCCCGAGATCTCGGTGTGGGATCCCTCGATCAGCTGGGGTACCGGCGTCTTGCCCGCGGCGACGGTGGCGGCGACCAGCGCCATGCCGAACGGGCTGACCAGCACCCTGCCCTGCCCGAAGCCGTCCTCGGTGCGCTCGGTCAGGTTGACCGTCGGCGGGACCGATCCGGTGACGGTGGTGATGCCGTCGACCACGTAGTCGGTGCCGATGCCGTACTGCGCGGCGGCGGTGGTGAGTCCCCGCGGTGGCATTCTGCTGGCGAGTTCGGCGAAGGTGGTGTTGCACGAGCTCGCGAACGCCCGGGACAGCGGTACCGTCCCCAGGTCGAAGCCCCCGTAGTTGGGCACGGTCCGGTGGCCGATGTCGATCTGGCCCGGGCAGCCGAGAAGTGTGTTGGGCGTGGCCATGTCGCGGTCGATCGCTGCGCCGGCAGTGATGATCTTGAACGTCGACCCCGGCGGGTACAGGCCGGTGGTCGCGGCGGGACCGTCGGCGTCGGCCGCCCCGTTCTGGGCCACCGCCAGGATTTCGCCGGTGGACGGCTTGATGGCCACGATCATGGCCTTCTTGCCCACCATGTTGACGGCGTCCTGCGCCGAGTCCTGAACGTTGCGGTCAAGGCTGATCGTCACCGAAGGTGCTGGCGCGCCCGGGGTTTCGTCCAAGACGTCGACGTCGGAGCCGTTCTGGTTGACGCTGACGATCCGCCAGCCCGCCTGCCCGTCGAGTTGGTCGACGACCGACTTCTTGACCTGGCTGATGATGTCGGGCGCGAAGCGGTCATCGGTAGCGAGGAGTTCGGCGCGCGGGGTGATCACGACGCCGGGTCGGTTGCCGATGGCGGGGGCGACGGCGTCGCGGTCGGCCTGTCGCAGTGTGATGAGCTCGAGCGGCTGCGGCGACGAGCTCGCCGTCTCGGCCAGTCGCTGGGCGTCCATAGTCGGGTCGAACGGGCGTAGGGCGTCGGCGACCGCCACGGCAGTCGACATCAGGTCCGGGCCCGCGGCCTTCGCGTCGAGTGAATAGTGGTACAGAAAGCCAGGGACCAGGACGTCGGTGCCGCCGCGCTCGTTCACCGAGGCGCGGGGCGGCGCGTCGGCGCGCAGTGCGAGGGTCTGGTTCTCGCCGAGGTTCGGATGCAATCCCGTTGCGCTCCAACGGACTTCCCACCGCCCCTCGTCGCGGACCATGTTCAGCTGGCCGTCGTAGGTCCAGGTGCGGTTCTTGGGGAGGTGCCAGGTGTAGCGGTAGGCGATGCTGCCGGTGTCCTCGGCGTACTTGGAGCCGAGGATCTGGGCGTCCAGCGAGGACGCCTGCAGACCTGCCCATGCCTCGTTGAGGTCCTCCTGGGCCACGGCGGGCTTGTCGCTGAGCTCCGCGGCCGCAGAGGTGTCGCCCGTGGCGAGCGCGGCGAAGAACGCGGCGGCGGTGGGTTCGGGGCCATTGGGCCGCGGAGTGCAGGCGCTGAGCCCACCAGCCGCGGCAACCAGGACGAGGGCGGCCATCAAGCCGGTGACTCGTGATGCGGATGAGGTTAGTGATGCCATTGAGGCTGATGTTAGAAGCCCGGGGACGCCATTGCGCGCAGGCGCACCGAGATCGGATCGTGATCAGTTCACCGGGGTTCAGCACCGTGCTCGCACACGATCACGCCGTGGAGCTGACGAGTTGCTTGGGTTCGGGAATTCAGTCGAGCAGAACGGTGGCGAAGGTGCCCACTTCGGTGAATCCGATTCGCGCATACGTCGCCCGTGCGACGGTGTTGTAGCCGTTGACGTACAGGCTCGCGGTTCGCCCGCCGCGGATCACCGCGCCGGCGAGCGCGGCGGTTCCGCCGATGCCAAGTCCCCTGCCGCGCCAATCGGGATGGACCCAGACGCCCTGAATCTGACCGACGGCGGGCGACTGCGATCCCACCTCCGCCTTGAACACCACCTGGCCGCGCTCGAAGCGAGCCCACGCCCGCCCGGACGCGATCAGGCCGGCCACGCGGCGGCGATAGCCACGGCCGCCGTCACCCATCCTCGGGTCGACGCCGACCTCACCGATGAACATGTCGATCGCAGCCACCAGGTAGGCGTCGAGCTCCTCGATGCGGACCGGTCGGACGGCCGGGTCGATCGGACATCGGGGGGCCGCGCTCAAGGCCATCAAGGGCTGATGCTCCCGCACGTCGCGCGCAGGGCCCCAAGCACTTTCGAGCCGCCGCCACATGGGCAGCACCAACTGGGCGCGGCCGACGAGTGACGAGCACCGCCGTGGCGTGCTCATCGCCTTGTCCGCGAACGCGTTCAGGTCACCGACGTCCCCACGCAGCGGGATCAGATTCGCCCCGGCGAAGCACAGCGAATCGCCGGGCGTGCGCCGCGTCCACATCTCACCGCCGATCGCCGACGGGTCGACCCCGTGGTCGGCGACCCGGGAGGCCACCATGCACGATCCGATGGGGTCTTCGTCCAGCACGCGGCGAACCAACCCGACGTCGCGCGCCACCGTGACGCGGCGCTCGTCGGTGAGCCGAAACAGCGGAGGAGCGGACATGGACGTTCTTTCTTCGACCCGAGCGGTGACCCCGCTCACAGGATCGTACTCAGCTTACGGTGACTACGGGGGTGCCGCTCACATCATCTAGTCCGCGTTCTGTCTCGATTTGGCTGGCAATCTTCATCGCCTCTTCGATCAGTGTCTCGACGATCATCTGCTCCGGCACCGTCTTGATGACTTCGCCCTTGACGAAGATTTGGCCCTTGCCGTTGCCCGACGCGACGCCCAGATCCGCCTCACGGGCCTCACCGGGTCCGTTGACGACGCAGCCCATCACCGCGACGCGCAGCGGGACGTCCATGCCCTCGAGGCCTGCCGTCACTTCGTTGGCCAAGGTGTAGACGTCGACCTGGGCCCGACCGCACGACGGGCAGGAGACGATCTCCAGGCCACGCGGACGGAGGTTGAGCGACTCCAGGATCTGGTTGCCGACCTTGATCTCCTCCGCGGGCGGCGCCGACAGCGAGACCCGGATGGTGTCGCCGATACCGCGCGACAGCAGGGCCCCGAAGGCGACGGCGGACTTGATCGTGCCCTGGAACGCGGGGCCCGCCTCGGTGACGCCGAGGTGCAACGGGTAGTCGCACTGCGCGGCCAGTTGCTCGTAGGCCGCGACCATGATGACCGGGTCGTTGTGCTTGACGCTGATCTTGATGTCGCCAAAGCCGTGTTCCTCGAACAGCGAGGCCTCCCAGAGCGCGGATTCCACCAGCGCTTCCGGGGTGGCCTTGCCGTACTTCTTCATCATCCTGGCGTCGAGCGATCCGGCGTTGACGCCGATGCGGATCGGGATTCCCGCGTCGCCCGCAGCCTTGGCCACTTCCTTGACCCGGCCGTCGAATTCCTTGATGTTGCCGGGGTTGACGCGGACCGCAGCACAGCCGGCGTCGATGGCGGCGAAGATGTACTTCGGCTGGAAGTGAATGTCGGCGATCACGGGGATGTTCGCCTTCTTGGCGATCACCGCCAGCGCGTCGGCATCCTCCTGGCGCGGACATGCCACGCGGACGATGTCACACCCCGAGGCGGTCAGCTCGGCGATCTGCTGCAGCGTCGCGTTGATGTCGTGCGTCTTGGTGGTGCACATCGACTGCACGGCGATCGGGTAGTCACTCCCGACACCGACGTCGCCGACCATCAGCTGGCGCGTCTTGCGGCGCGGGGCCAGCGTCGGCGCGGGCGGTGCCGGCATACCCAAACCGACGGACATGGTGACTTCTTTCCTGAATCCGTTGCGAAACCTATTGGAACAACCTGATCGGATTGACCAGGTCAGCGGTGACCGTCAGCAGCATGTACCCGACCACCACGATCAGAACGACGTAGGTGGCAGGCATCAGCTTGAGGTAGTTCACCGGGGCCGCGGCGACCTTGCCGCGCGCCGAACGAATCATATTGCGGATCTTCTCGAACACGGCAATCGCGATGTGCCCACCGTCGAAGGGCAGCAGCGGCACCAGGTTGATGGCCCCGAGCACGAAGTTCAGCTGCGCCAGGAAGAACCAGAAGGCCACCCACAGCCCGGCGTCGACGGTATCGCCACCGATGATGCTGGCGCCCACGACGCTGATGGGCGTCTCGGGATCGCGCTCGCCGCCACCGATCGAATGCCACAAAGCGCCGATCTTGGTGGGGATCTTCGCCAGCGACTTGCCCAACTCGACCATCAGGTCACCGGAGAACGCCACGGTGCCCGGTACCGCGGACAGCGGGTTGTATTGCGTGGGCCCGTACTGAGCGGCGGCGATGCCCACCGCCCCGACCTGGCTCGGCTGGTCGCCGTCGGCCGTGAAGCGTTGTGCCTTGGTCGGGTCGACCACGAAGGTCAGGTCGGTGGACTGGCCATTCTCGGTGCGCTGCACGACGAAAGGCGTTGGGCCATCCAGCTTTCGGACTGCAGCCACCATCTCCTCGAAGGTCGCCACGTCGGTGCCGCCGACCTTGACGACCGTGTCGCCTGCCTTGATGCCCGCCAGCGCCGCAGGGCCAGGTCCGGTGCAGTCGCCGAGGGTGCCCTTGGTGACCTCCGACTTGACGCAGGACGTCTCGCCGACGACGGCGGTGGTGGGCGGGTGCAGGTTGGGCAACCCCCAGATCACCGCGATGCCGTACAGCAGAACCAGCCCGATGACGAAGTTCATCGCTGGGCCCGCGAACAGAACCGCAACGCGCTTCCACACCTTCTGGCGGAACATCGCGTACGGCCGCTCGTCGGGGGTGAGTTCCTCGACCGAGGTCATTCCCGCGATGTCGCAGAAACCGCCGAGCGGCAGGGCCTTCACCCCGTACTCGGTGTAGCCGAGGCGGTTGGGGCGCTTGGTGGACCACAGCGTAGGACCGAACCCCACGAAGTAGCGGCGCACCTTCATCCCGGTGGCCCGCGCCACCCACATGTGCCCGCATTCGTGAAGCGCGACCGAGACGAGGATGGCCAGCGCGAACAGCACAATGCCGAGTACGAACATCATCGGGTTGGTACGACCTCCTCTGCTGCCCTCACCAGCGCCTTGCGCGCCTTCTCCCTGGCCCAGTCCTGAGCCGCGAGCACGTCGTCCACGGTAGCTGGTTCGGCGGACCACTGGTCGGCAGCGCGCAGCACGTCGGCCACGGTCGCGACGATGGCGGGGAAACGGATGCGCCCGGAAAGGAACGCCTCGGCCGCCTCTTCGTTGGCGGCGTTGTAGACCGCGGTCAGGCAGCCGCCCCGGGTCCCTGCGTCGCGGGCCAGGGCAACGGCGGGGAAGACCTCGTCGTCGAGTGGCTCGAATTCCCAGGTGGAGGCCGTGGTCCAGTCGCATGGCAGCGCCGCGCCCGCCACGCGGGACGGCCACCCGAGTGCCAGCGCGATGGGGAGCTTCATGTCGGGGGGACTGGCCTGCGCGATGGTGGATCCGTCGACGAACGTCACCATCGAGTGCACGATCGACTGCGGATGCACGACCACGTCGATCCGGTCGTACGGGACGCCGAACAGCAGGTGCGTTTCGATCAACTCCAGGCCCTTGTTGACCAGTGACGCGGAGTTCAGGGTGTTCATCGGCCCCATCGACCAGGTGGGGTGGGCACCGGCCTGTTCGGGGGTCACGGTCTCCAGGTCGGCAGCGGGCCACCCGCGGAACGGCCCGCCAGAGGCCGTCAGCACCAGCCGGGCCACCTCGCCGGGCGTACCGCTGCGCAGGCACTGGGCCAGCGCGGAGTGCTCGGAGTCCACTGGGACGATCTGGCCGGGTTTGGCCGCCTTGAGGACGAGCGGGCCACCCGCGATCAGCGATTCCTTGTTGGCCAGCGCCAAGCGCGCGCCGGACTCCAGGGCGGCGAGCGTCGGCCGTAGGCCCAGTGCGCCCACCAGGGCGTTCAGCACGACGTCGGCTTCGGTGTCCTCCACCTGGCGGGTGACGGCGTCTGGTCCCGCGTAGGTGACGTCGCCGATCGAGGCGGCGGCCTCCTCGGAGGCCACGGCGACGTTGGTGACGCCCGTCTGGGCACGTTGGCGAGCCAGCAGATCGGGATTGTTGCCGCCCGCGGCCAGGCCGACGACCTCGAAGCGATCCGGGTTCGCCGCGATGACCTCCAGCGCCTGGGTACCGATCGAACCGGTACTTCCAAGCACCAGAACGCGCAGGCGCCCGTCATTTCCCGGGTCGCTGCGCTCCTGCCATCCCGAAGGTGTCACCGATCCATTGTGCCGCGTGGTGGGCGCTTCGGACGAAGGGCGTTCGATCGCCGCGGATGTGACGCAACTGTGACATGACTGCCCGAGTCCCATCCGTGATCGGAATCACCCCGAATTCCACGCGAGGACGGCGGTACGCGTCGTCCCGAACACCACATTGGAGTGATGACGTCATGAAAACTCACCGCAAGGCCTTTGCGGCGGCAGGTCTGACCGCAGTCGCCGTTCTCGGAGCGTCAGCGTGCTCGAGCGATACCGCCACCGAGGCCTCCAGCAGCGCCAGCAGCGTCGCCTCTGGTGCGTCGAGCGCCGTCTCCTCCGCGGCGCCCGCCATGACCGGCGCGGAGTCGAGCTCGGCGGCAGCTCCGGCCGGTGCCCTCGTCGGGGCCAGCTGCGCCGCCTACGCCGAGGCGAATCCCTCGGGACCCGGATCGGTGACCGGCATGGCGATGGACCCGGTGGCCACCGCGGCGTCCAACAACCCGATGCTGACCACCTTGACCGCTGCGGTCTCCGGCAAGCTCAACCCGGGCGTGAACCTCGTCGACACCCTCAACGGTGGCGAGTTCACCGTGATCGCACCCACCGACGACGCATTCGCCAAGATCGACGCGGCCACCCTGGAGAAGCTCAAGACCGACGCCCCACTGCTGACCAGCATCCTGACCTACCACGTAATCCCCGGTCAGCTGAGCCCCGCCCAGGTCGCGGGCACCCACGAGACGGTCCAGGGACAGGACGTCGTGATCACCGGAACGGGTGATGCGCTCAAGTTCGACGACGACACCTCGGGCCTGGTCTGCGGTGGAGTCAAGACCGCCAACGCGACCGTGTACATGGTCGACACCGTCATGATGCCGCCAGCCGCATAAGCCAAGCACCGCAACTCAATTCACTCACGAACCGAAAGCAGAACGATGAACCTGAATCAGAAGACCCGTAAGGCCGTCACCGGCGCATCGATCGCCGCCATGGCCATGGCTGGACTGCTCGCCTCGGGCGCCACCGCCTCTGCCGCGCCTGCCGCGAGCCTCGTCGGCAACAGTTGTGCGGCCTACGCCGAGATGGTCCCCACCGGACCCGGCTCGGTCCAGGGCATGTCGATGGACCCGGTCGCCGTGGCCGCCTCGAACAACCCGATGCTGACGACGCTCACCGCCGCCGTGTCGGGCAAGCTCAATCCCGAGGTGAACCTCGTCGACACCCTCAACAGCGGTGAATACACCGTGTTCGCGCCCACCGACGACGCGTTCGCCAAGATCGACCCGGCGACCATCGACAAGCTCAAGACAGACGCCCCGCTGCTGACCAGCATCCTGACCTACCACGTGGTGCCGGGCAGGCTCAGCCCCGCGCAGGTCGTCGGCACCCACAAGACCGTCGAGGGTGGCGAGGTCACCGTCACCGGCATGGGCCCCGACCTGAAGGTCAACGACTCGGGCCTGGTCTGCGGTGGCGTGCAGACGGCCAACGCCACCGTGTACATGATCGACACCGTGCTGATGCCCCCGATGTAACGGCGATCACGACGCATTGACAACGCGGTCCGGCTTC
>NZ_JBEVLO010000448.1:0-4334 GCF_040509115.1 Mycobacterium sp.
TGATCTCGACGCCGGCGACCATCCCCTCGACCATCGCCACCAACGCGCGGCCGTGGGATTCACCAGCAGTGGTCCATCGCAACACGCGTCCCATCTTCCCACGGCGCACTCGGCCCGACGTAATCCGTCAAGCGAGGCCGCACCCGATCGCCACGATCGGCGCCCGCCGCGAAGCGCTCGAGGTGGTGGGCCCCATGCAATCCGTGGGTCGGGCCGACCCCCGGTATGGCTAGACCGCCACCAGCGCGACGGCCGCGACGGCGGCGATCGACATCGACGCCCCGTGGGGCAGGGCGTGACGGGAGCGCCACGCGACGACGCCCCACAGCGCGGTCAGCAGCGATGCACCGACGAGCGCCAGCAGCCACGCGTCGACCCCGAACGCGCCGGTGAGTGCGCCGACTCCGAGTGCGAGCTTCACGTCACCCGCGCCCATGGCGCTGGGTGCGGCGAGGTGCACCGCGACGTACAGCACGGTCAGTGCGAGGCTGCCGAGCACTGCGGGAAGTCCGCGACCCATCAGGCCGGCGACGACGATGACGATCGCGGCGCCGGGCAGCGTCAAGGCATTGGGGAGCCGCCGTTGCCTGATGTCGTACACGCTCAGTGCCGTCAACCACGCCAGCGCCCCCGCACCGGCCACCGCCGCCCCCATGGGGCAACCCTATGGCTCGCGGAGCGCCGCGATCATCGCCTCTTTCGGCGCAGGCCTTCCGGTGAAGTGCTCCACCTGAGCGAACGCCTGGTGCAGCAGCATCTGCAGTCCATTGACCACCCGGCCGCCAGCGGCGACCACGGCCTCGGCCAACGGCGTCGGCCACGGATCGTAGATCGCGTCGAGCACCACGGGCACCGTCGACAGCGACGCCGCGTACTCGGCGGCGGCGGCGGCGGGGATGGTGCTCACCACGACGTCGACCCCTGGCAGCGGGGCGCCAAGCCGGACCCAACGGGCGTCGACCTTGAGCCGCGCGGCGAGGTCGAGCAGTTCGGCGGCCCTGGCCGGGTTGCGGGCGACGATCGAGACGTCGCCGACGCCGAGGTCGGCGAGAGCGACGACCGCCGCGGGCGCCGTGCCCCCCGACCCGACGATCGCTGCCCGCGTTCCGGTCGGCTCGGTGAGCACCGTGCCGAGGGCACCCCTGACCCCGTCGACGTCGGTGTTGTCGGCGAGCCAACCCGTCGCCGTCCTGACCAGCGTGTTGGCCGAGCCGACGAGATCGGCGCGGGCCGTGCGTTCGTCGGCGACCGTCAGCGCCGCGAACTTGCCGGGCATGGTCACCGACAACCCCACCCACTCGGGGCCCAATCCGCTTACCAGGGACGGGAGTTCGTCGGCCGTGCACTCGATGCGCTCATAGGTCCAACCGTCGAGCCCGAGCGCCCGGTACGCCGCCAGGTGCAGTTGCGGCGACCGCGAGTGGATGACCGGCGAACCGAGGACGGCCGCCCTTCTCGCGGGAGTCGACGGGTCCGACATCACCGCGCGCTGTCGAGAACGCCGTTTCGGCGGGCGAGCTCGATGTTGGCGAGGTGTTGTTGGTAGTCGCGGGTGAAGTTCGTCGTGCCCTGCATGTCGATGGTCACGAAGTAGAGCCAGTCACCCGGCTGGGGCTGCTCCGCGGCCGCCAGTGCCGGTGCCCCCGGTGAACAGATCGGCGTCGCCGGGAGCCCGTCGCGCACGTAGGTGTTCCATGGCGTGTTCCTCGCGCGGTCGGCGTCGGTGGTGGCGATCTCGATGCGGTCCAGCGAGTAGTTGACCGTGGAGTCGAACTCCAACCGGCGGTGGTCAGGGGCGATCAGCCGGTTGTAGATGACGCGGGCCACCTTTGGGAAGTCCTGCGGCTTCGATTCGCGCTGCACCAGAGATGCGACGACCAGAACCTGGTACGGCGACAGGTTCTCGGAATTGCCCGCGTCGAGTAACCCGCTCTGCTCGTACTGCGCGGTGCTGGCACCGATCAGCGTGCCAAGGAGGTCCTGCGCCGGGGCGGACGGGTCGACGTTCCACGTGCCTGGCGCGATCAGACCTTCGATGCGCCGATGGTCGTCACCGAGCGCCTTGATGGGTTCGGTAGCCCAGGTCGGGATCGACAGGGCGGCCGGGTCCGTGGCGCCCGCCGCCTGTTTCAGGGCATCGACGGTGGTGCCGCACTTGCGCTGGCCGTCCAGGTCGACGCATGTGGCGTCGGCGATGAGCGAGAAGATGCCCTTGCTGACCACGTTGGTCTTGACGTCGGCGACGTCGTCGAGTTGCAGCCCCTCGGGAATCGTCAGCAGCCCCACTCGATTCGTCGGATCCACCAACCGCGCTACGGCGTTGGAGCCCGGAATCTCGGTGCGCACCTTGTAGAAACCGGGCTGGATCGCCGAGATACCCGCGTTGCCCGCCGCGGCGTCGACGAACGCCTGGGGGGTGGCCACCACGCCGGCATCCTGCAAGGTCTTGCCGATCGCGGTGGTCGAATCGCCGTTGTGTACCTGGACGACCACGTCGGCGACGCCGTCGCCCGCGTAGTCGCTGGCATTGCCACCGAACATGCCGTGCCAGAGCCGGGAGCCAAGGAACACGGCGCCGATCAGCACGACGATCAACGCGGCGACCGATAGGACGGTGAGGTTGCGCCGCCTGCGGCGGTTGCGGTTGGCACGGGCCCGTTCGGTGCGACTCATCGTTCGCCGCGGCCGTCCGACCGCGACCGGCTCGGGACGCTCGCTCTCCCAGTCGTCAGCCACCGGCCGCTCCGGTGTGCTCGGCCAGGGTCGCGCGCCGTTGGTCCAGCCAGGTCTGCAGGATCGCGACCGCGGCAACCTGGTCGATCATTGCCTTCTGTCCCTTCGCACGTACACCGGCTTCCCGCAACGACCGCTGGGCCGTCACTGTCGTAAGTCGTTCGTCGGACAATCGGACGGGCACGGGAGCCACCCGTGCCGCGAGGGCCTCGGCGACGGAGATCGCGTCGAGGGCCGAGGGGCCGGTGCGGTCGGCGAGGGTGCGTGGCAGGCCAACGACGATCTCGACGGCCTCGTGTTCGGCGGCCAGCTGCGCCAGCCTGCGGACGTGCCTACCCGTTGCGCTC
Source organism: Mycobacterium sp. (assembly GCF_040509115.1). Lineage (GTDB taxonomy): Bacteria > Actinomycetota > Actinomycetes > Mycobacteriales > Mycobacteriaceae > Mycobacterium. The sequence continues at coordinate 3,081 of NZ_JBEVLO010000448.1, forward strand.
TTGCGGTCCCGCTGGACCGTTTCGACGGGGGTGGCCAGAATGCCGTCGGGGTCGCTGGTCGCCACACCGATCCGGACGGTGCCGACGTCGATTCCGAGCCGACGACCCCGTCCCGGGTCGTCACTGCCGGGCCGGTCGGGCACGCGGTCTCCGGTGTCGGGCACCCACTCAGCTCCTGGCGATCTCAGCCAGCAACGCGGTCAGTGCCGCGTCGATGCCCGCCGCCGACGTACCGGAACCCTGCGCCAGGTCGGCCTTGCCGCCGCCGCGGCCCTGCACGGGCGCCCCAAGCACCTTCACCAGATCGTTGGCGCTGAGACCGAGGTCCTGCGCGGCGGGGTTGACCGCGACGACGTAGGGGACGGACTCACCGCTGCTGGCCTCGGCGATCAACGCCACCACGCCCGGCTCGGAACCGAGCTTGCCCTTGACGTCGCCGACGAGGCTGCGCAGGTCGGCTGCCGAGACGCCGCCGGCCATGCGCTGTGCCACGACACGGACTTTACCCACCAGCTCGGCACCCGCGGCGGCGTCCGCTGCGGCTGCGCGCGCGTTGGCCAGCCGCGACCGGTCCAGTTCCTTCTCGGCTGCCTTCAGTCGCTCGACGAGATTGGCAACGCGGGCGGGTACCTCGTCGGAGGGCACCTTCAGCGACGACGCCAGACCGGCCATCAGCGCGCGTTCCTTGGCGAGATGCTTGAACGAGTCCAGCCCGACATAGGCCTCCACGCGTCGCACGCCCGATCCAACGGAGGACTCCCCGAGGAGCGTGACGGGACCGATCTGGGCCGAGTTGTGGACGTGCGTGCCGCCGCACAACTCCAGCGAGAACGGTCCGCCGATCTCGACGAGGCGGACGTCCTCGGGATAGGCCTCGCCGAACAGCGCCATCGCGCCCATCGCCTTGGCCTTCTCGAGCTTGGTGTACATGGTGTTCACCACGTAGTCGGCCTCGACTGCCTCGTTCGCGACGACCTCGATCTCGTTGCGCTGGTCTTCGGTGAGGGCGCCCTGCCAGTTGAAGTCGAACCGGAGGTAACCGGGCCTGTTCAGCGAGCCGGCCTGAACGGCATTGGGGCCCAGCACCTGTCGCAGCGCCGCGTGCACCATGTGGGTACCGGAGTGGCCCTGGGTGGCACCGTGGCGCCACTTGGGGTCGACTGCCGCGGTGACCGTGTCACCCTCGACGAACTCACCGGACTCCACGTTGACGCGGTGCACGAACAGCGTCTTGGCGATCTTCTGGACGTCGGT
>NZ_JBEVLO010000449.1:0-3172 GCF_040509115.1 Mycobacterium sp.
AGGCACCGCCAAGGTGGTGGCGGCCATCGTGCCCGCATCCGTGCGGTTCAGCGCGTAGGCCCAGATGAGAAATGCGATCGCCGTGGGCCCGACGCCCAGAAAGGCGACCCCCGCCAGCGCCATGGGCGAAGCCAGCCCGATCTCGTGGATGGCCTGACCGGCGAACGGCACCGTGGCGAGCATTCCGGCCGCACATCCGACCCACGTGGCGGCGATGGCGTTCACGGTCCGCAGGGCCACCTTCTGCAGCAGCACACCGACCGCGTAGAGCACCGCGGCCAACAGACCCAATGACACCCCGAGGTGATCGTTGAGGCCGACACCGGATCCGCCGGCGGCGATCAGCACCACGCCGGTGAAGGCCACCACGATGCCCACCACCAGCGGTCGGGGAAACCCCTCACCGAGGAAGAAGCCCGCGAAGACCGCGACCAGAATCGGCGCGAAGTTGACCAGCAGTGCCGCGGTGCCTGCATCGAGATGTTGCTCTGCCCAGTTCAGCACCACCGTGTAGGCGGCGAACCATAGGAGGCCGTAACCGATGACGAGTATAAGGCCGCGTCCGCGCGGGACGGCAGGCCGGTAAATCGTCGCCACGACGGCCAGTGCCACCGTGCCGACGGTCAATCGGATGAATGCCATTGCCCCTGGACTGAATTCGGCGCCACAGAACCGGATCACGACGAATGCCGAAGCCCACAGCAGAACCGTGACCGCAGCCGCGAGCACCGGGAGACGATCCGTGGTTTTCATGGGTCCAGTCTCCGCATCGGTGCCCGCCGCGAACAAGCGGATTTCCGACAGGAAGGTGGTAGATGCCGCCAATCTGGCCGACCCGTCAGCGCTGCCCGGCCGCGAGACCATGGACGCCGAGAATCTTCCGAGAATTCGCCAAGGGCGGGGCGCGACTCTAGGGGTGTCAAACACCACCAACCAAGGAGCCATCCAGATGATGAACCACATCCGCACCCTCGTCCTCGCCGCCGCCAGCGCCGCCGTAGTGGCCGCGGGCCTTGGAGTCGCCGCCGTCGGCGTGGCCGGAACCGCCAGTGCCGACGAGATCTGCTGGGACCTCCAGTACGACGGCACCACCGACTACTACTACTGCTAGTGCGACGCTCGCGGGTGAACGCAACCGCCCGCCCAACTCGTGAGGGGTACTGCCATTACCTGGAATGTCAGACACTGCCGGCAGGCGCGTATGCGGCGTTGACTTGGGATACGCAGAACGGTCTCGACAAGGCTAGCGATGGGAGCCGAGATGACGAGGTGGAAGTCCGATGACCTGAGCTGCTTCGGCGGTGCCGAGGAAGTGCAGATCGCAGGCCCAGTCAAGTCCATCACCAGCGAAGCGTCCCGCTCAATGACACTGAAAATCGCTCCCTCCCAATAGAACTAGGAACTTCATGCACAAAGTCCCTCAGGGTTCCTCTACCAAGGGCCCAGCCGAGATGTTCACCGGCGATGTGTACTTCGACGTCATCGCGAAGGGTGAGGAGCCGTCCCGGTTGCGCGTCAACACCGTGCGGTTCGCACCGTGCTCGCGCACAGCGTGGCACACGCACGCCCGTGGACAGACCCTGCACGTCACCGAGGGAATCGGCCTGGCGCAGTCCCGGGGAGGTGACGTCGTCGTGATGCGACCCGGCGACACCGTTTACACGCCACCCGGCGAATGGCACTGGCACGGCGCCGCGCCCACGCATTTCATGGTCCACCTGGCGATGTGGGAGGCACCGGATTCCGGTGAGCCAGAAACCGTGTGGGGCGAGCACGTTACCGACGCCGAGTACACGTGGCCCGAGAGCCTCGATGACGCGTCACGATGACGATCGGTGAGGCGGCTCGGATGCCTCCGTCCGCGTCGTTCGAGCCGTGACGTTTACGACTCGCAGGCGATGCCATCGCCGTCGCGGTCGCCACCCGACCAGTAGTCAGGGTCGCCCTGCGGTATGTCGTAGCGGCCATCTTCATGTGCAGCGGTGCAGTTGCGGTAAGGGCCGGCTGCGGACGCAGCGGGGGCAATCCCGACAGCAACCGCAGCAATCCCGACAGCAGCGATCAAAACACGAATGAACACTTGTTCCCCTTGGGTGGTTGGAGAGCGGATTCCCCCGAACCCGGGCGAATCGTAGAACCAACCAAGACAAGATCGCAAGTAGCCGTCAGCAAACCTCTTGTGGACCACTTGGCTCCGCCCACGCCGCACGTCCGGACAGCCAAAGGGGTTCGCTCAGCTACCCCACCGCCGGTGCGGCGTCGAGTAGCGCTGTGAAGCAGGGCGACCGGGACTTGGCGGGCGTCGAGCGCGCGCAGCTGTCGTCAGAACGTGGTCACGACCTTGGCCGTCCGTCAGGTTTCGAGCCCGGCCACACACTGATCAAGAGTCAGTTGCCAATGCGGGCAGCGTATCTCGCGATGCCTCACACTCATGGACCGACCTCGCGGACACTCCCGGAGGTCGGTGCGAACCGACGCGGCCCGAGTGGAACTCTCAAGGATCGCCCTAGTCGGCACCGCGCATCACGGCCGGCACAGTGAGGAGAAGGATCTTGAGGTCGAGGGCTAGCGACCAGTTCTGGATGTAGTAGTTGTCCCACTCGACCCTATCGGCGATCGACGTCTGGCCGCGCAGCCCGTGCACTTGGGCCCAACCGGTCATTCCAGCTTTGACCCGGTGGCGTTCGCCGTACCGGTGAATCTGGATTTCGAAGTACTCGACGAACTGGGGCCGTTCGGGGCGTGGGCCTACGAGGCTCATTTCGCCTCGGAGGACATTGATCAATTGAGCCAGCTCGTCCAACGAGGTCGACCGCATGATCTTGCCAACCGCCGTCCGCCGATCTTCACCCTCGACGCCACCGGGCGCCGAACTCGACGCCGGTTTGAATTCGGCGTCAGAAGACCTCGGCGGGCGCATGGTGCGGAACTTGAGACACTCGAATACCCTGCCGTCGCGGCCGATTCGATCCTGACGGAAGAAGATCGGGCCCGGCGAACTCAGCCGAACCAGCACGATTAGGCCGATGAACACTGGGGAGATCACCAGCAGACCGAGAGCAGCAGCGATGCGGTCAAGGATGTGCTTGACCGTGAACTGCGCTCCGTGCGGGTCAATGTGCGGCAGCGCCAACAGTGGCAGGCCGCCAATGTGTTCAACAAATGCCCGCTC
>NZ_JBEVLO010000450.1:0-3137 GCF_040509115.1 Mycobacterium sp.
GGCGGCGACGGCCGCCGCCGGTCGCCGACACCTGAAGTCTCGCCATGAGTTCGGAGACGGGCTGCCCACCGATGTGTTGTCCCTCCGAGTCCTCGGGCTCGTCCGGTCCGCGGTGACGTGCAGGTGGCGGCTCGGGCCCGTCGGGATCCGCAGCAGGCTGAGCGACGGGCGAGGTCGGTGGCTGCGGTGGCGCCGCGAGCGTGGGCGGCGACGAGCGGCGGCCCGGATCACCGGAGTCCGCGGGGGCCGAATGACGGGCGCGTCGCGCAGCGTCGTCGGCCGATGGTGGGGTGTTGGCGTGGCGACCAGGTCGCGGCGCCTCGACGGGCGGCTGCGACATGGTCGGCGTCGCGGGAACCGACGTCGGGGGCACCGACGGTGGTGGTTGGGGAGCCGGCTCGGGGGCTGCCTCGGGTTCCGCCGGTGCGGCGGGAACCGTGCTGCCCGGCTCGGGGGCGGGCTCCGACTCCTCGCGGCTCTCCGGCGTGGGCACCGGTGGCGGGGTGGCCGATGCCCAGTTGCTACCGGGTGCTCCCGCCGGGATGAACTGGCCCTCGGCAGGTGCCGGCTGCCAGTCCGATTCGGGGGGTGCGGGCGTGGCCACGGGGTCCTGCCGTTGCCGACGGGGTGGCGCCGGGGGCGGCGGGGGCGGCGGCTGTGGCGGGGTCCACTGCGCCTGCGGCGGTTGCGGAGCGGCGGCTTGCGGCGGCTGAGGCTGAGGCGGAGCGGCGGCTTGCTGCGGCTGAGGCGCCGGCTCGGGCGGCAGCCACGGAAAGCGGACCTCGGACGGCGGGGCGGGCTCCGGCCGGGACTCCGGCGCCCGGCGCCTTCCGCCGCCCGACGGTGCCTCCTCCGGCGGTGGCGCAGGTTCCTGCCGGGTGGGTCGCCACCCGCCGTTGGTCGGCTCGGGCTCGGACGGTCTGCGGTGAGCGCCGCCGAACACCTGGGGAGCGAACTCGTCCTCGGGTGGATTGTCCTCGGCTGGCACGTCGATGATCGGGCTCTCCTCGGTGTTGGGATCGCTCTCGTCGTCGTGCTCGGTGTCGATGCGGCTGCTGATCACCCTGCCGGGGCCACGCTCGGCGCGCTCCTGGGCCGCGGGGACCGGGGCGACTCCGCTCCAGTCGGGGAAGGTGTGCACGGAGGTGCGCTCGGTCTCGATGGCGGGTCTGCTCTGCAGATCGGTGTCGAAGATGATCTCCAGGTTGGCCCGCAACGCTGCCAGCTCGGCGCGCAGACTGGCCACCTCGTCGGAGGCCTGGGCACGCAGCTCCGATGCGAGCTCCCGCCGCAACTGCGACTCGACGGACAGTTCGTACTCGCGGCGCGCCGAGATCTCCCGGTCGAGTTGAAGGTCGTACACCAATTTCAGATCGCGCGCCTTGGCCGAATCGAGGTCCGCCTGCCGCCGATAGATGAACGACACGAACGCAGCCACGACCGCCGCCCACAGCGCGATGATGACGGCAAGCTTGAGAAGTTCGACCTTGTTGGTGAATACCAGCGCCGAACTTGCCACGATGGCGAGCACCAGCAACACCGTCAGTAGCAACGAGCCCGGCCTGCGGTTTCCGCGCCGAGCGCGGGCACCACGGGTCGGTTCGGTCATGGGCCGACTGTACCTGTCACCGGTCGCATCGCGGGTCGACCGCATCGGCGATTCGGCTGGTCAGCTGCTCAGGCGGACTGTCCCGGCGCACCGTCTGGATCCTCCGGCGGCTCGTCGGGCGACTTGCAGCAATGCTGCAACCACAGGGCGGCGACGACGAGTGCCAGCGCACTGACCGCTGCGACGACGGCCCCCGCGGTGTCGTCACCGGCGACCCTCAACACCGTCCGCTTGGGGAGCAGGTATGCCAGCACGCCGACCCACCAGCCCGACGCCAGCGCACCCACCCACGCCGATGCCTTCGCGACCATGACCGAACGCGCAACGGCAAGCGGATGCAGCCGATCCGATCCGTCACCGATCGCGCCGTCGGCGATCTTGGACCTGACGAAGAACCCCCACCCCGCCTCGGCGCCCGCCACCAGCAGCAGGGACAGTCCCGTCCAGACCGTGATGGGTGGGAACCAGCGGTACGCCACGCTGACGACCACGTAGCCCGCCACCGCGACGGTGAGCGCCGCCAGCCCCAGATCGCGCTTGCGCGTCGGTCCCATCAGCTCACCAGGACGTGGTCGACGAGCCGAACACCGTCGCGCTCCGCGGCGCTCAGGCCGGCGAGCAGTTCCGCGACGGGTTGCGATGCACCGCCCACCGGGAGCGTCGCCCCGGGATCGAGCGCCAACCAGGGGATCAGGACGAAGGCCCGTTGGTGCGCGTATGGGTGGGGCAGGGTCAACACCTCGTCCTCGCACCACACCTCATCGGCACCGTCCTGGCAGGTGATCAGGTCGACGTCGAGAGTCCTTGGCCCCCAGTGCCGTTCACGCTTCCGGTCGGCGGCTTGCTCGAGCTCGTGACCGCGACGGAGCCAGCCGTGACAGTTCAACGACGGGTCGTCGGCGATCAGCACCGCATTGAGGAAGGGGCCCTGCTCGACGCCACCCCACGCGTCGGTCTCGTACACCGGGGACACCCCCCGCACCGCGGGGCCCAGGCCGTCGAGCACCGACTGCAGATACGCCAGCCGGTCACCGACGTTGGAGCCGATCGACAGCACGACCGCGGTCATTCCGCGGCGCCCCTGACGGCCCGTCGCGAGCGGCGCGCCACCACGGCGACGTCGGAGAACGTCAACGGGATGGGCGCATCGGGCTTGTGGACGGCGACCTCGACGCCGTGGACTCGCTCGTCGGTCATCACGCCGTCGGCGATCTCGGCGGCCACGGTTTCGATGAGGTTGCGCGGCGGGCCGCCGATCACGTCCGCGGCGCGCTTGGCGAGCAGGCCGTAGTCCAGGGTGTCGGCCAGGTCGTCGCTGGCGGCCGCCGCGGCGAGATCGATCCACACCGTGATGTCGACGACGAAGTCCTGGCCGTCGCGCCGCTCGTGCTCGAAGACCCCGTGACGGCCGCGAACGGTCAAGCCGCGCAACTCGATTCGGTCAGCCACCCTGGTGTCCACCCGCCCACGCCGCCACGACCTTGAGCGCGTCGACGGACGCAGCGGCGTCGTGCACGCGAACCCCCCA
>NZ_JBEVLO010000451.1:0-6779 GCF_040509115.1 Mycobacterium sp.
CAAGGATCTGGCCATGCTGATCGGGCCCGAGCAGGGCTACCAGACCAGCGAGGAGTATCTCGGCACGATCGCCGACGACCTCAAGAAGGCGCTTGGCTAGCCGGCGGATTGCGTCGGCGTGGCGTAGCGGTCCACGAAGTCGACGATCAGGTCGGCAATCCGGCCGGGCGCCTCGAACATTGGTATGTGCCCAACCCCGTCAAGCGTGGTGACCAGCGTGTTCGACGGCATATGGGCGGTGAAGTGCCGGGTGAACCGCGGCGTCGGCAACACTCGGTCCTTCTCGCAGATCACCAGGTGCGTCGGAACGTCGCCTTCGGCCAACTCCATCAGACCCGGCAACAAGAGCGCCTTGACCAGCAGCTGATAGTAGGCCGGACAGTGCGTGACGTCGTCGATGATGTCCATCAGGTCGGCCTCGCTCAGACCCTCGGCCGACGCACTGACCGGCAGGTACGCAATCCGCCGGCTGAACGGAAGTTTCAGCACGCGCGGACCCAGTGCCCGGGTCAACAGCCACACCGGCAGGCCCGCCACGAACTTCGCCACGATCTCGAACTTCGCCGGCGTGTAGCGGGTCCAGCCGCCTGCTGGCGCGATACCGGTTAGCGTGCGGGCCCGGCCGCGGCGCTCCAGCTCGAACGCCACCCAGCCGCCCAGCGAGTTCCCGACGATATGCGCGGTGCCCCAGCCCAGCGCGTCGAGCCGGCGTTCGACGTCATCGGCCAGCGACCGGGAATCCAGGAAGAACGGCCCGCGCGAACCGCCGTTGTGGCCCGGCATGGTCGGGGCGAAAACCTCGTAGCGGCCGGTCCCAGCAATCTGCGGCGCCACCTTTTTCCACACGTTCTGCGACATCATGAACGGATGCAGCAACAGCATCGGTTCACCTGAACCCAGGTGTATCGGTGCCCGCTCGGTCATGCAGCCGACACTAAAGGTGATACCGCCGGTATCGCAAGGCGCTGGATAGGGTCCATATCCGTGATCGTCAGCACAATCAACGTCAACGGCATCCGCGCCGCCGTAAAACAGCGGTCGGAGACGAACCGTGGCCTGCTGACGTGGCTCGCCGACACGACGGTCGATGTGGTGTGTCTGCAGGAAACGCGTGCCAACGACAACCAACTCTCGGCCGCGCTGAAACCCGCTCTGGTCGACGGCTGGCATCTGGCGTCGGCTGGCGCACATCTGAAGGGGCGCAACGGTGTTGCCATCCTCAGCCGGCACCCGCTTAGGGCCGTGCGCCACTTGGAGTGCGACGAATTCGCGTTGCATGGCCGCTATCTGGAGGCCGATATCGGCGACCTCACCGTGGCGAGTGTGTATATCCAGACCGGCGAGGCCGACACCGTCCGCCAACTGGAGAAGGAGCGTTTCATGGCCGCGCTGGCCAACCGGATGGCGGTGCTGGCGGGCGACGGGCGCGACGCGGTGGTGTGCGGCGACTGGAACATTGCCCACACGGAGAACGACATCAAAGTCTGGAAGGCCCGCGTCAAGAAGTCGGGGTTTCTGCCCAGTGAGCGGCAGTGGCTCACCGACCTGCTCGACACCGGCGGGGTCGACGTGGTGCGCGTTTTGCACCCCGGCGTGCCGGGTCCCTACTCCTGGTGGAGCTGGCGCGGCAGGGCGTTCGACAACGACGCGGGCTGGCGGATCGACTACCAGCTCGCCACGCCGGATCTGGCGGCGCGCGCCAGCGCCGCCCGGGTGGAGCGGGCCGCGGCCTATGCGCTGCGCTGGTCCGACCACTCGCCGGTGACCGTCGAATATCTGGCCGCTGCGCGGCCGTGAAAAGATTGGACCCATCATGAGCACCACGAACCGATCCCGCCACGTCGTCTTCTCCGGCGTGCAGCCGACATCCGACTCCCTGCACCTCGGCAACGCATTGGGCGCGATCAACCAGTGGGTGACCCTGCAGGACGAGTTCGACGCGTACTTCTGCGTCGTCGACCTCCACGCCATCACGATCCCGCAGGATCCGGAGCGTTTGCGACAGCGCACGCTGATCACCGCGGCGCAGTACCTGGCATTCGGCATCGACCCGAGTCGTAGCACCATCTTCGTGCAGAGCCACGTGCCCGCCCACACCGAACTCACTTGGGTGCTGGGCTGTTCCACCGGCTTCGGGCAGGCGTCGCGGATGACGCAGTTCAAGGACAAGTCGCAGAAGGAAGGCGCCGAGGCCACCACGGTCGGATTGTTCACCTACCCGGTGCTGATGGCGGCCGACGTGCTTCTCTACGGCAGCGACCTGGTTCCCGTCGGCGAGGACCAGCGTCAGCACCTCGAACTGTCGCGCGACGTCGCGCAGCGGTTCAATGCCCGCTTCCCCGACACGTTCGTCGTGCCCGAGCCGATGATCCCGAAGGCGACGGCCAAGATCTACGACCTGCAGGACCCGACCGCGAAGATGAGCAAGTCAGCCGCCACCGAGGCGGGCCTGATCAGCTTGCTGGACGATCCGAAGAAGACGGCGAAGAAGATCCGGTCCGCCGTCACCGACAGCGAGCGTGAGATCCGCTTCGACCGCGAGGCGAAGCCGGGCGTCTCCAATCTGCTGACCATCCAGTCCGCGGTCACCGGTACCGCCATCGACGCACTGGTGGAGAGTTATTCGGGGCGCGGCTACGGCGACCTCAAGGTCGACACCGCCGATGCGGTCGTCGAGTTCGTCACACCCATCAAGGCTCGGGTCGACGAGATGCTGGCCGACCCAGCAGAATTGGAGACCGCGCTCACCGCAGGCGCCGAGCGGGCCAACGACGTGTCTGCGAAGACGCTGAAACGGGTATATGACCGGCTAGGGTTTCTGCCGAAGCCTCGTTGACGAGCGTTCCAGCATCCAGGAGGCCGGCGTGACCGAACCGGCCAAGCCCGGCGTGATGGACCGGCTACGGGCCCGATTCGGCTGGTTCGACCGCGTCATGATCGCCCAGGAGCGCTACAACGACAGCAAGGGCGACTTCTACGCCGCCGGCATCACGTACTTCACGATCTTCGCGCTCTTCCCGCTGCTGATGGTGGGTTTCGCCGCGGGCGGTTTCGTGCTCAACAGTCGGCCCGAACTGCTCGACCAGATCGAAGCGAAGATCAAGGGCGCCGTGTCCGGAGACCTCGGCCAGCAGCTCATCCAGCTGATGGACCAGGCGATCGACGCACGCACCTCGATAGGCCTGATCGGGCTGGCGACAGCCGCGTGGGCCGGGTTGGGTTGGATGGCCAACCTGCGCGAGGCGCTCAGCCAGATGTGGGGCCATCAGCGGCTCGAGCCGCCGGGTTTCGTGCGTACCAAGGTCTCCGATCTGCTTGCGCTGCTGTCGGCGTTCGTCGCGATCGTGCTCACCGTTGCGCTCACCGCGTTGGGCAATGGGACGGTGATGCGCACCGTGCTGGAGTGGTTCGGCATCCCCGAATTCTTCGCGTTGGGCGTCCTCCTCCGGATCGCATCGCTGCTCGTCTCCCTGGCCATCTCTTGGCTGCTGTTCACGTGGATCATTGCGCGGCTACCGCGCGAGTCCGTGAGCTTTCGGAGTGCGATGAGGGCGGGGCTGCTGGCGGCCGTGGCCTTCGAGGTCTTCAAGCAGGTGGCGTCGATCTACCTGAAGTCCGTCGTCGGTGGGCCCGCCGGCTCTACGTTCGGTCCGATCATCGGGCTGATGGTCTTCGCCTACATCACGGCACGGTTGATCCTGTTCGCGACGGCGTGGGCGGCCACGTCGTCGGACAACCTCGCCGCCGCTCCCGTCGACCCGCCTGGTTCGGCAGAGATCGTCACCAGGGTGCAGATCAAGGAAGGGCTGGGTATCGGCGGCGCCGTCACTGCTGCGGCGGCCGGAGCGCTTGGTGCCCTTGGCCTTTCGCGGCTGACGCGTCGACGCTGAAGTTCAGCGGGTGGGGCGGACGCTGAAGTTCAGCGGGTGGGGCGGAAGCTGAAGTTCAGCGGGTGGGGCGGCGGTTCAACGACCTGGCCGCCATGATGAGGCCGAACACGATGATCGAGCCGACGACGCCGACCCCCACTCGGACCGGAGCGGCATCGGCCCCGGGGAGCGGCATGGCGACGTCCTGGGCGGGCACGTCGTCGCCCAGCGGCACCTCGTTCCTGGCCGTCAACGACGGATCGGGCTCGATGAGCGCGCCGATCTTGGTGCCGGGGGCCGTGGCGAAGCCGTAGTCCAGAAGATGGGCGGCCTGCTCCCAGGGTGCGATCGGTTGGCGGGTGCCGCGCAGCAGCACCGCCACCAACCGGCGGCCGTCGCGCTGGGCAGCGCCGACGAAGGTCTGGCCAGCGTCGTCGGTGTAGCCGGTCTTGCCGCCCATCGCCCCTGGGTAGTTGTACAGCAGCTGATTGTCGTTCTCCAGGACGTAACCAGGGCTGTCCTCGCCACCGTCACGGGCGGGATGGCCTGGGAAGTCGAACTTTTCGGTCGAGACGACGTCGGTGAACACGGCGTTCTGCCATGCGTAGCGATAGAACAAGCCGATGTCGTAGGCCGAGGTGCTCATGCCAGGCCCGTCGAGACCAGACGGTGTGGCAGCTCTGGTGTCTCTGCCGCCCAGCTTGCCTGCGAGGTCGTTGATCTTCCGCAGCGCGACGTCCATGCCGCCGAGTTGCCCTGCGAGTGCGTGCGCGGCGTCGTTGCCGGAGTGCATGAGCAGGCCGTGCAGAAGGTCGTTGACCGTGTACACGCCGCCCTGGTCGACCCCGACCCGGGTGCCTTCCGCCGCGGCGTCGTCGGCGGTGCCGATCACCTGCCTGTTGATGGGCAGTTCCTTGAGCGCCTGCATCGCGACGAGGACCTTGATGATGCTGGCGGGCCGGTGCCTGCCGTGCGGATCCCTGGCCGCTATCACGTCGCCGGTGTCCAGGTCGGCGACCAGCCAGGCTTCCGCCGAGATGTCGTCTGGCACCGGGGGAGTCCCTGGCGCCGTGATGATCCCGCATCCCGATAGGGCATCGCCGCCGAGAGGGCTGGCGGGCACGGGGAGTGGCTGGGGTGGATCGCCGGCCTCGGGCACCTCCGAGGAGTCGACGGCAGGCGGCGTTGCGACACGGTACGGGCAGGCGTCGTCGGCGCTGGCTATTGCAATCGAGAAGGGCACGCCGACGAACACGGGTGCGGTCGACAGTGCCAAGGCGGCAACGACGCAGGAGAGGCGGCGCGCGACCGATCCGTAGGTAGCCATCGTGTGTGCAGATTAGGAGATCGGCCGCCGAAATCCTCGGAGGCACGCTGTTGTCAGAGTGACTGAAGATGCAGATGTGCCACGACGGACCAGCGCTGCACGTTAAAGTGGAATACCATTCCAAAACGGTTTACCATTTCACTATCTCGGGCTACAGTGACTGGGCAGTGGCGTCGACTCGGACGGGAGATGGGCACGCATGGGCGCAGCCAGCAGGGGCCTCGCGATTCTCGAGCTGCTGTCGACCTCCCCAGGGGGCCTGCAACTCGGCGACATCGCGAAGAAACTCGACGTTCCGTCCAGCGCGACCCATCGATTGCTCACCGAACTTGCCGAGCAGGGCTATCTGCGTCAGAGCGCGCAGGACGGAACCTATGCGCTGAGCATGAAGATGGTGTCGTTGACGCTCAACTATCTCAGCCGGGTCGACCTGGTGGACCTCGCCAAGCCATCGATAGATCGGCTCGCGGCAGAGTCGGGAGCCCTTGCCCGCCTCGCGATTCCCGACGACGGGCACCTCACCTGGGTGCTCAAGGCTCAAGGATCCCGAGGCAACATACGGTACGACCCACCCATGGACTACAACATCCAACTGTCGTGCTCGGCATCCGGACACGCATGGCTCGGCACCATGAGCGACGAAACTGCGTTGGAGACGATGTTCCGACAGGGTCTGGTCCGAGAAGGCTTCGGGCCCAACGCACCTCGCACGATCGATGACGTCGTCGCCCTCGTCCGTAATGCGCGGGAACGCGGATATGCAGTGGTCCGTGATTCCTACGAACCGGGCGTATCGGCCATCGCGGTGCCCATCGTCAACCCGGAGCTCGGGATTGCCACGGGCGTGCTGAGCATCGCAGGGCCCAACGGTGACATGGACGTGGAGAAGCAGAACCGACTGATCCCATCGATGGAGAGAGAGGCGGCCCTACTCTCGTCTGCCCGACTCGACTACGCGAAATACCTATTGCCCGTTCGTGAGCGGGCCGCAATCTGAGAACGGGGCGGTGCAGTGTTGCCCGTTCCGACGAGGAGAAGATGGCAGGAAACGTAGGGACGCCGGGAAGCAGCGTGGCGAGCAGGTTGCTCTCGATACTGGCCTGCTTCGCGACCGTGACGCCGGAGCTGACGATGTCGGAGATCTCGAGCAAGACGGGTCTGCCCACGACTACGACCCGACGTCTCCTCGCGGAGTTGACCGACTGGGGTGGCCTCGATCGACTGGTCGACAACCGGTATCGAATCGGGGTACGACTGTGGGAGATCGGCGCTCTCGCTCCACAACAGCGGGGACTGAGGGAAGCCGCTCTCCCGCTCATGCACGATCTGTGGGCCGCCACCCACGAGAACGTTCAACTCGTCGTCCTGGATGACTGCGAGGCACTGTGCATCGAGAAGATCTCCGCGAGGACCGCCGTCGCGAATCGCACCGAAGTCGGTGGTCGGCTTCCGCTCCACGCCACCGCCGTGGGCAAGTGTCTTCTGGCCAACTCACCTCGCGACCTGTTGGTCGAGGTCATCGACCGGGGGTTGACGAGGCAAACCCAGTACACGATCACCGAACCGGGGCGCTTGGTGGCCGC
>NZ_JBEVLO010000452.1:0-2973 GCF_040509115.1 Mycobacterium sp.
ACCTCGTACTTGTTGCGCGACCCCTTCGGGATCTCGATGACGACCTCGAACTCCACCGCCGCGGCTCCTTCGTCTGCTCTTCGTGTCAATGGGGCGCCGGGTGACGACGCGGGTCAACCATAGACGAGCGATACCCTGCTCTATGCGGGCTCTGTGCGGGTCTGCGCGCAGCCCCGGAATCAGGAGACCGACCATCGGAGTCACTAACCCCACCCGGTGGCGTCGATCCACCCACGTGTGGGTCGGCGTCGTGGTGCTCGTCCTGGTGGCAGCAGTCGTGGCGATCGGGGCGGTGGCGACCTCCAACGGCAGCACCCCGCGCGAGGTGCAGGCCGTCACCGCGCAGCCCGCCCTGGTCACCGTCGCACCCGGTGTGGTGCCGGTCGCCGATTCCGCGCCGGTCCCGACACCGGGCGGGCTGACGGCGACGTTGGCTCCGTTCGTCGCCAATCCCGACCTTGGGGCGTTCACCGGCCGGGTCACCGACGCGGCCACCGGGAAGGAACTGTGGGCGCGGGGCGCTCACCTTCCGATGCAGCCGGCGTCGGTCAACAAGGTGCTGACGACCGCAGCCGCGCTGCTTGCGCTGGATCGCGACGCGCGGTTGACGACGACCGTGGTGGCCGCCGACCAGTCCACGTCACCAGGGCTCATCGTGCTCAAGGGTGGCGGGGATCCGACGCTGTCGGCCGCGGCCAAGGGCGTGGACACCTGGTACCGCGATGCCGCGCGGATCAGTGACCTGGCCGATCAGGTCCGCAAGTCGGGCGTGGCGCCGAAGGTGGTCCAGGTGGACGTGTCGGCCTTCAGCGGGCCGACGATGGCGCGTGGATGGGATCCCCTCGACATCGACGGCGGTGACATCGCCCCGATGGAGGCGGTGATGCTCGACGGTGGCCGTACCCAGCCGGTCAGCGTCGACTCGGCGCGTTCTCCGACGCCCGCCCTTGACGCGGGCCGCGCACTGGCCGTCGCCCTCGGCTTGAATCCGGCCAGCGTGACGGTGCGTCCCACCCCTGCCACCGGCGAGCAGATCGCCGCGGTGCAGTCGCCACCCCTCATCGAGCGCCTCCGGGAGATGATGAATGCCTCCGACAACGTGATGGCCGAATCGATCGGCCGTGAGGTCGCGGCGGAGATGGGCAGGCCGCAGAGCTTCGATGGCGCCGTCGCGGCGGTGCTCGGGCAGCTAAACAAGGCCGGAATCGACACCGGCGGAGCGACTTTGAGAGATTCCAGCGGATTGTCCGTCGACGACCGGCTCACCGCCGAGACCCTCGACGAGATCGTGACCGCCGCGGCGGGGACGTCGACGCCGCGGCTGCGACCGCTGGTGGATCTGCTGCCCATCGCGGGAGGCAGCGGCACTCTGTCCAACCGCTACCTCGACACCGATGCGGGCAAGGCCGCGGCGGGCTACCTGCGGGCCAAGACGGGCTCGCTGACCGGAACCAACTCGCTGGTCGGGTTCGTCACCGATCGCAGCGGGCGGGTGCTCGCGTTCTCGTTGATGTCCAATGACGCTGGCCCCACCGGCCGAACGGCGCTGGACGCCGTGGCGGCCACGCTGCGGTCGTGCGGGTGCGGCTCGTGAGCTCGCCGTCCCCGGTCACCGTGGGCCGCACCGTCGACTGGGAGTTCGCAGCGACGGTCGGGGCGAAGCTGGTCCGCCCTGCGCCGCCCGCCACCGACTACACGAGAAGCCAAGC
Organism: Mycobacterium sp.; assembly: GCF_040509115.1. Classification (GTDB taxonomy): domain Bacteria; phylum Actinomycetota; class Actinomycetes; order Mycobacteriales; family Mycobacteriaceae; genus Mycobacterium. The sequence continues at coordinate 1,710 of NZ_JBEVLO010000452.1, forward strand.
CATCGAGCAACTCTCGGAATCGGCCCGGACTGCGGAGACGCCGGTCCGCGAGGTCACCGGCCTCAACGAAGGCGCGGCGGTCACCGAGGCGCGCGTCGTCGACCGAGCCGAATGGGTTAGGGCTGCAACGCAATCCATGCGGGTGATGACCGGCGGCGAGGAAGGCGCGGCCGGAGGGTTCCTCACCGGTCGCATCACCGGCGCGCAGACGGGCGCCGTCCTGGCCTTCGTGTCGTCGGGCATCCTCGGCCAGTACGACCCGTTCGCCTCTCCCAAGGCGCAGGAGCCCGGTGGCTCGGGTGATCAGTCCGGCAATGGCGAGTTGCTTCTGGTGTACCCGAACGTGATCGCCGTAGAGCGGCAGCTTCGGGTGCGGCCTGCCGACTTCAGGTTGTGGGTGTGTCTGCACGAGGTCACCCACCGCGTCCAGTTCCGCGCCAATCCCTGGCTGGCCAAGCACATGTCGGACTCGTTGGCCGTCATCACCGACGACAGCGATCAGGACGTGACCCAGATGATCGGACGGCTTGGGGAATTCGTTCGCAACAAGCGCAGCCGATCGGAATCGCAGGAGCCGCAAGTCAATTCGGAGGGCATGGTCGGCATCCTTCGGGCCATGCAGTCCGAGCCTCAGCGAAAGGCGCTCGACCAGCTGCTGGTGCTCGGCACCCTGCTGGAGGGACATGCGGATCACGTCATGGACGCCGTCGGTCCCGCGGTGGTGCCCTCGGTGGCGACGATCAGGCGCAGGTTCGACGAACGCAGACAGCGCAAGCAGCCGCCACTGCAACGCGTGTTGCGCACCGTGTTGGGCTTCGACGCCAAGATGAGCCAGTACACCCGGGGCAAGGCGTTCGTCGACCACGTGGTCGGCAAGGTGGGCATGGACAGGTTCAACGTGGTGTGGACCAATGCCGAGACATTGCCGCTGCCAACCGAAGTCGACGAGCCGGACCGATGGATCGACAGGGTGCTGTAGCGGGTGTCCGCAGGGCGGTCGACGAGTTCGCCCGCACCTACTGCGCCGCCGACGAGCGGTGGTGCGTGGCACTGTCCGGGGGCGCGGACTCGCTGGCACTCACCGCGGTGGCTGCCGCGTCGCGCCCCACTACGGCGCTGATCGTCGACCACGGCCTGCAACCCGATTCGCAACGGATCGCCGACGGGGCCCGCGAGCAGGCGCTGGAACTGGGGTGTGTCGCCGCGCGAATCATCCGCGTCCGCGTGGGAACCTCCGGCGGGCCTGAGGGGGCGGCGAGAGCGG
>NZ_JBEVLO010000453.1:0-8722 GCF_040509115.1 Mycobacterium sp.
TGTCGACGCTGGTGTTGATCCCCGAGGTGTTGGAGGCGGTGGACGGGGCGGTGCCGGTGCTGGCGGCCGGCGGCATCGTCACCGGTCGGCAGATGGCCGCCGCCGTCGCGATGGGTGCCGACGGGGCGTGGACCGGTTCGGTGTGGCTGACCACCGAGGAGGCCGAGACGGCGCCGCACACCAAGCAGAAGATGCTGGCGGCAACGTCGCGGGACACGGTCCGCTCGGCCGGGCGGACGGGCAAGCCGTCGCGCCAGCTGGTTTCGGACTGGACCGATGCCTGGCTGCCCAACGCCAAGGGGCGCAAGCCGTTACCGCTGCCGCTGCAGTCGATGTTGTCCGAGCCGGTGCTGCGTCGCATCGACGTGCTGGCCGAGCAGGGGCATCCCGGCGCGCAGGAGTTGTCGACCTACTTCGTCGGTCAGGGCGTCGGCTTGATGAACAAGGTGAAGCCGGCTCGCGACGTGGTGCTCGAATTCATCGAGGACTACCTGAGCGCTGCACAGCGGCTGGGCAACTCGATCCCCGACTGAGGGCATGACTGAGGCGGATCATCCCTCGCCCGCCAACGGCAACCGCACCTCGAAGCGGGCGCCGTTGGCCAGGTTGTACGCCGAGACCGTGCCGTGGTGGGCGTGCACCAGGCCTGCGGCGATGGCCAGGCCCAGGCCCGATCCGCTCGGTAGCGAGGCATCGGAGCGCGGGACCCTGCCGTTGGATCCGCGGTAGGCGACGTCGAAGACGCGCGCCAGGTCGGCCTCGTCGATGCCCACCCCGGTGTCGTCGACCCGGGCCCACGCGCCCTGACCGTCGGCGCCGATCGCGAGTTCGACCGTGCCACCCTCCGGGGTGTGGGCTATGGCGTTGGCGACCAGGTTGGACAGGACCCGAACCAGCGCACGGTCGCTGCCGATGACGCCGACGGGGGTCGCGGGTACGGAGGCCTGCAGCGCCACGCCGGCCCGCTCGGCGGCGATGCGGTGCGCGGCGACGACGTCGTCGACGACTTCGTCGAGGGCCACCATGTCGTAGGCGGGCTGGATGGCTCCCGCGTTGATCTTCGACATCTCGAACAGGTCGTCGACCATCTCGGAGAGACGGATCGTCTCGTGTTCGATGTGCTTGGCGTGCAGGCGGACCTCGTCGTTCTCGACGACGCCGTCGGCGATCGCCTCGGCGACGGCGCGGATTCCCGCCAACGGCGTCCGCAGATCGTGGCTGACGAACGCGACGAGCTGTCTGCGGGATTGTTCGGCGATCTCGTCGGCCTCGTGGATCTGCTGTTCCCAGACCGTGCGGCGAGCCTGATAGCGGGCCAGCATGATCGCGGCGGGGATGGTCACGACGGAGACGATGACGAGCACGACGGCGATGCCCTCGAACCGTTGCGACAGCATGAATCCGCTGGCGCCGAAGACGCCGGTGAAGGTGGCGACGGTCGGGATCAGCACGAGGACGACCATGCTCAGCGTCAAAGACCATGACCGGGCCAGACGGATCAGGATCGCGCCTGCCACCACGACGGGCACCGAGCACGCCAGCGCGATGCCGACGATCTCCCAGAGTTCAGTCGTCGGCATCCGTACTCTCGCTCCACATGTAACCGCGCCCCCACACCGTTTGGACGCGGTGCTCGTCGCCAAGCTTCGACCGTAGTCTCTTGACGTGCACGGTGACGGTGGAGAGATCTCCGAAGTTCCACTGCCACACCTGTTTCAGAAGCTCCTCGCGGGTGAAGACCCGGCCGGTGTGGGTCAGGAAGAACAGGAGCAGGTCGAACTCGCGATTGGTCAGGCTGATCGACTGTCCCCTGATCGTCGCCGAACGCGCCGCCGCCGACACCGTCATGTCCCCGACGGTGACCACGACCGGCGGGGCGTCCTGCTGGGCCGGTGAGCGGCGCAGTACCGAACGGACGCGCAGCGCGAGTTCGCGGGGGCTGAACGGCTTGACCAAGTAGTCGTCGGCGCCGGCCTCGAGCCCGGCAATGCGGTCGTTCTCCTCACCGAGGGCCGTCAGGAGGATGACCGGGATCGCGTAGCCACCGTGTTCGCGTAGCACGCGGCACAGGGCGAGACCGTCCGGTCCCGGCATCATCACGTCGAGGATGGCGACGTCGATGTGCTCGGTCCCGAGCAGTTTCAAGGCCTGGTTCCCGTCGTGTGCGACCGACACGTCCAGGCCGTCGCGTTCGAGGTAGCGACGCACGACGTCACGGACGACATTGTCGTCGTCGGCGATCAAGACACGGGTCACAACATCCGACCCTAACCTCCCACCCCAACCCGACACGGCCGTTACCTGCGTCGACGTCACGGTTTCGTCAGCGTTCCCGGGGTTGGCTGGCAGGTCTGCTGGATAGCCTGTGAGGGATGGATTCGGGCCGAGTCACCGTGGTGCTGCCGTGCATGAACGAGGCGGAGTCGCTCCCGGGGGTACTGGCGTCGATGCCCGCGGGCTACACGGCGTTGGTGGTCGACAACAACAGCACCGACGGCACTGCCGAGGTGGCCCGGGAGCACGGCGCGCAGGTGGTCGTGGAGTCGCGGCCGGGATACGGCGCGGCCGTGCACGCGGGGATCGCGGCGGCGGCGACGCCGATCGTCGCCGTGCTCGACGGTGACGGCTCGATGGATCCCGGTGAACTTCCCAAGCTCGTCGACGAACTCGACCGCGGCGTGGACATGGCGGTCGGACGGCGCCGACCGCGGCCGGGGGTGACCTGGCCATGGCATGCCCGAATGGGCAACGCGGCGGTTTGCTGGCGGCTGCGCCGTCGGCACGGCGTCCACGTGCACGACATCGCGCCCATGCGCGTTGCTCGCCGCGACGCCTTCGTGGCGCTCGGGGTGGAGGACCGCAGATCCGGTTACCCGCTCGAACTATTGGTCAGGGCGGGCGCCGCAGGTTGGGTGGTCGCTGAACAGGACATCGCGTACGGCCCACGGACGGGAGGCAAGTCGAAGGTCAGCGGGTCGATCCGCGGCAGTTTGCTTGCAATGTTCGACTTTTGGAGGGTGATCTCTTGACGGAGCTACCTGTCGCCGTCCTCGTCGTGGCCAAGGCGCCGGTGCCCGGTCTGGCCAAGACCCGGTTGGCCGTCACCCTGGGTGACGCCGCCGCCGCCGACATCGCCGCCGCAGCCCTGCTCGACACGTTGGACGCCGTGGCGGCAGCGCCGGTGCAGGCGCGCGTCATCGCCATCACCGGTGACCTTTCGGCCGCACGTCGCGGGACCGAGATCTCGAATCGGTTGCGCGACTTCACGATCGTCGAGCAGCGGGGGGCGGACTTCGCGGAGCGACTCGTCAACGCCCACGCCGACGCGTCGTCCTCCTGTGGACTTCCTGTCCTGCAGATCGGCATGGACACCCCGCAGATCACCGCCGCATTGGTCACGGACTGCGCGGCGGCGCTGCTGAAGACCGATGCCGTGCTCGGCATGGCGACCGACGGGGGTTGGTGGATCCTCGGTGTTACCAGACCACACCTGGCCGAGTGCTTGCGCACGGTGCCGATGTCGAGGCTGGACACGGGGGGTGTAACGCTTGCCGCCCTGCGTGCCACTGGTATCGAGGTGGGCCTGGTGGCCGAGTTGGCCGACGTCGACACCGTCGACGACGTCGAAGCCGTCCGTAACGCGTGCCTCCCGAACAGTCGGTTCGTTGGTGCCACCGTGGCCGTGGAGGTATGAGGTGCTGGGAAACCTGTATGACCAGGCCCTGACGGGCGAACGATGTTGGATCCGCTACGACGACGGTCGCATACAGGGCCTCCCCGTGCACAGTTGGCTACCTGGCGGTCGTCGTCTCGATCGAGTCTTCGACCGGGCGGTGCTCGGGCTTTGCACCGGGCCCACGATCGATCTGGGTTGCGGGCCTGGACGATTCGTGGCCCACCTGACCAAGTTGGGCATCCCCGCACTGGGGGTCGACCAGTCGCAGACGGCCGTCGACCTGGCCCGCCGCAGCGGGGCGCCTGCGCTTCGGCGCGACGTCTTCGATCGGCTCCCTGGCGTGGGCCGTTGGGAGACCGTCCTTCTCGCCGACGGCAACGTGGGCATAGGTGGCGATCCGCGGCGCGTTCTGCAGCGAGCCGGCGAGCTGATGAGGGCGGGTGGGCACTGCATCGCCGAGTTCGACGGGGCTACCAGCGGGGTTCAGAACCGGTGGGTGCGCCTCGAGTCGGCGACGACCGTTGGCCCGTGGTTCCGGTGGGCGACGGTCGGAATCGATTGCGCCAAGCGGCTTGCCGACGACGTCGGCCTGGCGGTGACGTCCGTCAAGCCGATCGGCGACAGGATGCTGGCCAGCCTGGCTGCGGCCTGACGTGAGGCGGCCTGACGTGAAGCCGTCGCCCCTTCGCGGTACCCCCGTGACCGCAAGGGTTGGGATGGCCCTCGGCATCGCGATCGTCGTGTGCTTCGCCACCGGACTGATCAGCCACTTCATCCAGCACCCTCAGCCGTGGTTCTACTGGCCGACCAGGCCCGTCTGGCTCTACCGCGTCACCCAGGGGCTGCACGTCATCTCGGGTATCGCGGCGATTCCGCTGCTCGTCGTCAAGCTGTGGTCGGTGTGGCCAAAGCTGTTCGAGCGTCCGATCTTCGGTGGTCTCGTCCGCCAGCTCGAACGAGCGTCCATTCTGGTGCTCGTCGCCTCGATGCTGTTCCAGTTGAGTACCGGCCTGCTCAACACCGCGCAGTGGTATCCGTTCGGGTTCTTCTTCACCACCAGTCACTACGCGATGGCCTACGTCGCCTTCGGTGCGGTGCTGGTGCACGTCGCGGTCAAGCTGCCCGTGATCCGGCGCGCACTGGGCGAACCCCTCGACGACGTGTCGACCGTTGGACCCGTCGGTCCGTCGCGGCGGACGGTCCTGTGGGGGACGGGCGCGGCCGTCGGCCTCGCGACCGTGGTCACTGCGGGCCAGACCATCCCGTGGCTGCGCAAGGCATCGGTGCTCGCACCCCGTTCCGGCGAAGGGCCACAAGGAGTTCCGATCAACCGATCGGCAGCCCAGGCCCGAGTGTTGCGGACAGCGCGGGCGCCGGACTATCGACTCACCGTGACCAATGGTGACGTGACGCGCGCGTTCTCGGTGGATGATCTGATGGCCATGCCGCAGACCTCCCACGAGCTGCCGATCGCGTGCGTGGAGGGCTGGAGTGTCAGCGCTCGATGGACCGGCATCGTCCTCGCCGATCTGCTGGCGTCCGTCGGCGGCTCGCCAAACTCCGACGTCCGGATGATCTCGCTGGAGCCGCCGGGGCCGTACTCGCGGACCACGCTGCCCGCCCGCCACGCCAGGGACAGTCAGACGTTGATCGCCTTGAAACTGAACGGTGAGGTTCTCGACGTGGACCACGGGTACCCGTGCCGCCTGATCGCACCGTCGAGACCCGGTGTCCTGCAGACGAAGTGGCTGGCGCGGATCGAGGTGGTGCCATCATGACCGCGGTGACCGGGCTGAGGATCAGCCGCGGACTCCTTGGTGCGGCAGGCATCGCCGCCGGGCTGTATGGCGGGTGGCTGCTGTGGGCGAACCCGCTCGAGGTGATCATCAGGATTGCCGTGTGGGCAGGCGTCGGAGTGATCGTGCACGACTTCGTCTTCGCGCCGCTGTGCGCGGTGATCGGCGTCGCCGGGCGGCGAGTCATCCGCGGGAGGTGGTGGACGCCGGTGTCGGTGGCGGGCCTGTTCACGGTCGTGCTGCTGCTGCTCGCGGTACCGGTCTACACCAGGCCGGGCGCCAACCCCACCAACCCGACGGTCGTCGATCGCAACTACCCACTGGGGCTGACGATCGCCCTCGCCATCGTGTGGGCGTGCGTACCGGTCGCCTACCTGGTGGGGCGCTTGCTACCAGTTCGTGAGGATCAGGTGGTTGAGCAGGAGAGCGCCGAGCACGTTGACGGCCAGCCACCAGCGCTGTGAGCGTGGTGGTAACAGTGCGCCCGCCGCGACCAACCACATCGTGAACGGTAACCAGATGCGTTCCACCTCGGCCTTGCTCAGCATGCTGAGGTCGGCGCAGACGATCGCCAGCAGCGCGCCGAGCACCACCAGGTGCAGCCCAGACCGGCGCTTGATCGCCGCGATGTCGAAGGCCCTGCCAATCCCGGCCACCGTGCTGAGTCCGACGGCGCACACCACGGCGGCGAGATTCCCCCACGACCAATACTGGAAGGGGCGATCCAGTGCGATGCCCTGCCAATAGCGTTCCTGCACGAGGTGATAGCCGTCGAACCACCAGAAGCCTGCGAGTAGGAACACGCCGACGACCGCGAGCGCCAACAGGACCGCGGGGATCAGTGCCTGAAGTGCCGAGCGAAGGTCCTTGGCGGCGATCAGGACTGCAACGGCGGGCAAGGCGATGAGTCCGAGCCCGTAGTTCAGGAAGATGCCCCAACCCAGTAATAGGCCGGCGGCCGCCCCCGCCAGGATCGGAAGGCGTGCGGTGCCGCGGGCCGCCATGGCGAGCAGCGCGAGGCCCCAGGCCGCCACGCCTGCAAAATAGCCGTCGGCGGACACCGCGACCCAAATGGCCGTCGGCGCAACCGCGACGAACGGTGCGACGTGACGGGCGAGCTCCTCACCGGACAGCGCCCGCGCCGCGACGACGATTGCGGCAGCGGCGCTGCTGCCGACCAGGAGGCACAGCAGCCCCGCCCAGGCGCCGCCCCCGAGGCCGATGCGGTCCAGCCAGACGAACGTCAGTAGCGCGCCGGGCGGGTGTCCCGAGACGTGGGTGATCCACGAGTCGGGCTGAAAGTCGAGGATCCGGCCGGAGAAGGTGCGGAGCGCTTCGGGGATGTCACCGATCGTCGGCACCTGGCGCAGGTACTCGTGGCGAGCGGCGAGGCGGCCCGCGAAACCGCGTTCCCAGCCGTCGATCATGGCCAGTGAGAACGTCCACGCGCACGATGTCGCCCACGTCGCCAACGGCACTGCGCGCCATGGCAGTCGCTGCGTCACGGTCTGGGCGGCCAGGACGACCGCCACCCCGATCCCGATCGCGGGAACGGTGCCCCATCCGACGTGCACGTTCCACCACCCGAAGATCGGTGCGGTGCCTGCGAAGTCGCGGAACCGTTCGGGGGTGGCGTTGATCAGCGGGGTGACGACGTCGAGATGAAGACGTGGAACCACGAAGGCGGCGACCACCAGCACGACCGCGACGGAGACCACCGCGACATCCCGGCGGGCCACTGGGCGGCGGGCCACTGGTCGGTCGGGGGGTGCCACGCCTTCCCACGATATGCGCGCTGTCTGGCGGATCTCCTGACGGTTCGCTGACGTCGTCAGCCCGCGGCGTGCCGCAGCAGTGCCACCACCGATTCGTCGAGGGCCGCCGCAACGGTCGAGGCCTCGTCGCTTCGATACGGCGCGATGAGACTCTCCACACGGTCGTAGGACAGTGTGGTGCCGTCGTCGCGCTCCGCGATCAGGATCGTGATCGGGGCGTAGGAGCCGGCGTCGGGAGCGGTCGCGGTCATCTTGCTCATCGTGACGGGGTTGCCCGCGATGACCCGCAGCAGACGGCGCGCACGTTCCGGGGCGCGGGTCCTCAGCACCTCACCGTGATCGAGGCTGAGGAATTCGATCAGCCCACTACTGCCGGCCACCGCGGCCACCATCGCGTCCAATTCGTCGCGGCCGCCCGCGGTCTTCCAGCGTTGGACGAACTCGTGAAAGTCGGGCACGCGGCCCAGGCCGCCGTAGACGTCGGCCACCACGTCGTCGAAAGGGCGGGTGCTGCTGACGGTGACGCGCCGGATCGGGACGGTCGTCTCGGATACCTCAGCCATCGCGCCACTTCACCATCTGCTCGACGGTGGTGAAGTCGTAGCCGTCGCCGTCGGGGTGGATCTCGGTGGTGAACAGGCTGACGCCTGCGTCCCGGTAGGCGTCGGCCTCGGCCACGTCCTCCCAGACCGACGAGCGTTCGATGTCGGCGTCGCGGCGTCCGTTGGCCTCGGCCAGTTCCCGCACGACGTCGCTGGCCTGCCGGAACTTCTCGACGGGCAGGAAGCTGTGCCAGAGGTCGGCGTGCTTGGCGACTGCGGGCAGGGTGCGCTTGATGCCGGAACCGCCGATCAGGACCGGGATGTCGCGCACCGGCGGCGGGTCGAGCTGCGCCAGCCGTCGCTCGATGCGGTCCAAGCTCTCGTCGAACAGGTCGAACCTGGACTTCACGGTGCCGAAGTCGTAACCGTATGTGGTGTAGTCCTTTTCGTACCAGCCAGCGCCGAGCCCGAGGATCAGGCGACCGCCGCTGATGTGGTCGACGGTGCGAGCCATGTCGGCGAGCAGGTCGGCGTTGCGGTATCCGATACCGGTCACCAGGAGGCCGATCTCGGCGCGGGAGGTGATCTCGCCCCACGAGGCCAGCGCAGTCCACCCCTCGAAGTTCGGGATGTCGGGTTGGACGTCCGACAGGACGGGCTTGGCGTCGACGATGCCCTCGAAGGCGGGGGCGTGGAAGTGGTCGTAGCCGAAGATGACGTCGACGCCGATCTCCTCGGCGTGCAACACGGCCGCGCGCCAGGCTCGGTAGTCGGGCGCGCCGCCCGGCCACAGCTGGACGCCTACGCGGGTGGGACGAGTCATGGATGGTTCTCCTCGGGACGTTTCGATCCGGTCCAAGGCGACAAGTCGCGTTATTTACCGCTTATTCCATATCTGGGGTATCTCGGGGGCGATTCCCAGCCGACGGTAAG
>NZ_JBEVLO010000454.1:0-14147 GCF_040509115.1 Mycobacterium sp.
CAACTCGAGCTCAAGCAGACCAACGGGCACGACTGCAACGCTGCGTGGTTCCGCGTCGCGACGGAGATCGACGTCGGCCGATGGAGCGACGACCCGGTCTGGCAGGCGCGATTGGTCGAAGGCGACCGCGCGATGTCTACCAACCACCTCATGGGCGAGGGGTACTGGGTCTGGCTCATTCGACTTGCCTCCGGTGCGACCAGCGTCGGTATCGTGGCCGACCCGGCGTTCCATGGCTTCGACGAGTTCAACACCTTGGACAAGGCCAGAGCGTGGCTCGGTGATCACGAACCGCAATGCGCCGCGGTCGTGGCGGAGCATGCCGACCTGATCAAGGACTTCCGGGTCATGAAGCACTACAGCCACGGCGCGACGCAGGTCTTCGACGGACGCGACCGGTGGTGCCTGACGGGTGATTCCGGGATATTCCTGGATCCGCTGTATTCCTCAGGACTGGATCTGGTCGCGATCGGCAACGGACTGATCACCGACATGATCGTCAGGGAACTGGATCACGAGGACGTCGTCGCGCGAAGTCAGATCAGCGACTCGCTCTTTCGGTCGCTCACCCAGATGTGGCTGGCCGTATACCAGGACCAGTACACGCTCATGGGCACGCCGACCGTGATGTCGGCGAAGGTCATCTGGGACGTCGCGTTCTACTGGGGCTTCGTCGGGTTGCTCTACACGAACGGCCGGTTTACGAGCGTCGCGGACGACCCCGGCTTCGTGCCCTACCTCGAAGGCCTCATCGCATTGAGCAATCGCGTCCAACGTTTCTTTCGCGAGTGGGCTGCGGTGGAAACCGGGGCGTCTTCGGTGCCGTTCGTCGACTTGTATGCGCCGCTCAACTTCATGGTGAGACTACATACCGCGATGATGGGCACCAGCCCGAACTTCTCCGAACAGTTCGATGCCAACGCTCGGCTGTTGCGACAGCTGGCAGGTCAGCTGGCCGAAACCGTCGTATCCGAGAAATCGTCGATGTTCGGCGCCGACGACGTCGTGCGACAGGTGCAGGCCTGGCAACGGGATTCGCTTCTGCAGGAGCTGCGCTCGACCTACCGCCATGAACAGGCGATCAATCCGGTCAGCGGCGACTGGATCGTGTCGACCTCACCTATCTTGCAGTCCAGCTGACATGCTCGCCGAACGCGGCCGTGAGCCGCTGGCCATCGTCGGCATCGGATGTCGCCTCCCAGGCAGTGCCGATTCCGCAGAGCGCCTGTGGAATCTGTTGTGCAGTGAAACCGACGCCACCCGCGTGGTCCCCGAAACGCGTTGGAATGCCGCGCGATATCACGACCAAAACCCGTCGAAGGTCGGCAAGATCGTCACCCGACGCGGCGGATTCCTCGGTGAGATCGATCAATTCGACACTCAATTCTTCGGCATCTCTCCGCGCGAGGCCCATTCACTCGATCCGCAGCAGCGCCTCCTGCTGCACGTCACCTGGGAGGCGTTGGAAGACGCGGGAATACCGGCCGACGACTTGGCTGGCACCGACGTGGGCGTCTTCGTAGGCGGCTTCACCCTCGACTATCAGCTGCTGCAAAATCAAGGCCGCACCAGTCGCTACCGGTTCAAGTCCCATTCCGCCACCGGGATGATGATGACGATGCTGGCCAACCGGATCTCACATGCCTTCGACTTCCGCGGCCCCAGCATGACGATCGATACGGCGTGCTCCGGTTCACTCGTTGCGGTTCACCTTGCAGCGCAGAGCATCTGGAACGGCGAGAGCGAGCTGGCCCTGGCCGGCGGCGTGAACATCATGATCGGCCCGAACACCGCGATCGCGGAATCGAAGAGCGGATTCCTTAGTCCGCAAGGACGTTCGATGGCGTTCGACGACTCCGCGGACGGCTACGCGCGGGGAGAAGGCGGCGCGATCGTCGTCATCAAGCCGCTTGCGCGGGCACTCGAGGACGGCGACGACATCTACGCACAGCTCCTCGGCACGGCGGTGTCGCAGGACGGGCATACCGACGGCATCACCGTGCCACGCGAGGAAGCCCAAGAAGCCGCGATCCGCACGGCACTTCGACGGGCGGGGATTCACCCGAACGAGGTCGGATACGTCGAAGCGCACGGAACCGGAACGCCCGTCGGCGATCCCATCGAGATGCGAGCACTGGCAAGCGCGTTGACGTCGGATCGGGCGGCCACGAAGCCACTCGTGATCGGATCGGTCAAGACCAACATCGGCCATCTCGAGGCCGGTGCCGGGGTGGCCGGACTGATCAAGGCGGCGTTGGTGGTCAAGCACGGATACATCCCGGCAAATCTGCACCTGCAAACTCCGACGCGACACGTCTCCCTCACGGATCTGAAGCTCGACGTGCCAGCAACGGGGCGGCCATTTCCCGACTACGAGCGACGGATAGTTGGGGTGAATTCGTTTGGCTTCGGGGGTACCAACGCCCACGTCGTGCTCGCCGAAGCGACTGCCCCGGTCCGCCACCCCGCCGTGGACGATCGCGCTCCGCGGCCGCCGACCGTGCTGCCGTTCTCGGCGCGCAGTGAAGAAGCGCTGGTCGCCACGGCCGCCCGGTTGGCCGAATATCTGGCCACCCACCCCGATGTCACGCTGTCGGAATTGGGATATACGCTCGGACAGCGGCGCGCGCATCTGAACCATCGCCACACCGTGATCGCCGACAGCATCGCCGAAGCGCGAGAACAACTTCAGGCCCTCGCCGACGGCGGGCAGATCGCCACCGACCGCGTCGTCGCCACCACGCCGAGACTCGCGTTCGTGTGTACCGGCATGGGTCCCCAGTGGTGGAAGATGTGCCGAGGGTTGCTGGGCGTCTATTCCGCGTTCACCGAGAGCGTCGAGCGCAGCGACCGAGAACTGTCCAACTACACCGACTGGTCATTGCTCGACGAGCTCCGACGCGATGAGACCGGTTCCCGAATGGCCGAAACGGAGTTTGCGCAGCCTGCCAACTTCGCGGTTCAAGTCGCGCTGGCCGAGCAGCTGAAGGAGTTCGGGATCAGCCCGGATGCCGTGATCGGCCACAGCGCAGGTGAAGTGGCCGCTCACCACATCGCCGGTCTGCTCACGTTCGAGCAGGCCATCGAGGTGATCTATCACCGCAGCCGACTTCAGCAGCGCACCAGTGGACAGGGCCGGATGCTCGCCGTTGGTCTCGACGCCGAGGCGCTGATGCGGACGATCACCGGAAAGCCGCTCGACGAGTTCGGACGGCGGGTGTCGGTGGCCGCGATCAACAGCCCCTCAGCGGTGACCGTCGCAGGGGACGGTGGCCTCCTCGACGACATCGCCCGGCAGCTGGACGAGGCCGGGATCTTCAACCGGAAGCTCGCCGTGAAGGTGCCGTACCACACGCACTACATGGAGGCCGTGAAACAGGACCTCTTCGACGCGCTGGCGGGTCTGTCGTCGAAAGCCCCTGCGCTTCCGTTGTATTCGACGGTCACCGGTGAACGATTGGACGGCTACCAGGCCGGCGACGCCTACTGGTGGCAGAACACGCGCGCGACCGTGCTCTTCGGGCCCGCGATCCGCCGGATGCTGGAGGACGGATACACCCACTTCGTGGAACTGGGCCCGCATCCCGTGCTGGCGGCGTCGATCTTCGAAACCGCTGGACAGCAGAAGGTGTCGGTCACGGCGACCCAGCGCCGGGAACACGACGACAGCCGTACGTTGCTCAACTGCGTTGGCGCACTGCACTCCCACGGCCACGACATCGCGTGGAACGTCGTGCACCCCCGTGCCGATGGTCGACTGCTCAAGCTCCCCTCCTACCCCTGGCAGACCAAGCGCTTCTGGAACGAGACGCGGGAAGCCACGGAGTCCTTGTTCTACCGGCCGGTGCATCCGCTGCTCGGGCAATCGGTGAGCGGCGTTCATCCCACCTGGGAAGCCGAATTGAGCACCGTGCTCAACCCGTTCCTCGCCGATCACCGAATCCAGGGGAGTGTCGTACTACCCGGGGCGGTGTACGTCGAAATGGCTCTCGCGGCGGCCAAGGCCACCTACGGGTCCAATCACAGTGTGGACAACGTCGTGCTCCGTCGTGCCGTCATCCTCGACGACACCTGCGACCCGATCCTCCGGACCACCCTCAACGAGGACGACGGCACACTGGAGTTCGCCGCATTCACCGCCACGGCTGACGGCGAATCCAAGTGGACGATCACCGCGACCGCGGAACTCAACGTCCTTCCTGCGGCGCCACGCGGTGCGGACGCGCCGGACGGCGCCGAGCCGATCACCGCGATCAGCGGCGACGACTTCTACGTCGGGACCCACGCCATCGGATTCGACTACGGCGACGCCTTCCGTTCCGTCCAAGGCGTGACCGCAGGCGAGGACTGGGCCGTCGCCGAGATCTCCGTTCCGACAGTGCTCGTCGATGAACTCGACGATTACCGCTTTCATCCCGCGCTCCTCGACAGCGCGTTTCAAACTCTGTTCGGCGCACCGTTTCTGGGCCAGGGCCAGCACGAAGACCCCTTCCTTCCCACGCGAATCCGCCATTGCGCGTTCTACGGTTCGCCCGAGTTGCACATGGTGGTTCGCGTCGACGTCAGATCGGAGACGGCCGAACAGGTCGAATGCGACATCACGATCAGCGGCCAACTCGGCAACACGCTCGCGACGATCGACGGCTTCACGGTGCAATCACTGGCGGCCTCCTCCCGCATGTCGCCCGATCGAATCGACAAGGGCCTCCTCGAAATCCAGTGGTGTGCGAAGTCCGACGAGTTGACTACGGACGTTCCCGCTCAGTCATGGCTCGTCCTGGCCGATGCCGGGGGCGTCGGCACTACCGTCGCCGACGAGCTGCGCAGCCGCGGCCATCGCGTCCACACGGTCGGGCACGGGCCGGTCGATGAACCGGACCAGATAGATCGCCTGCTTTCACACGTCAGCGGCGAAGGCGACCTCGCGGGCATCGTGAACTGCTGGCCACTCGACATGTCCTCCGACGACGTGCGCAGGAGCCACCAGCTGGGCGCCTTCCCGGTTCTTCGGCTGCTCAAGGCGCTGGCACGGCAGGACGCCGTCAAGCCCCGCCTCTACCTCGTCACCGCCAACGCGCAGCCCGCCCCTGGAACCCGACTGTGCGCCGTCGAGCAAGCCGCTGTCTGGGGGCTCGGCCGTGTCGTCGGCCATCAGGAATTCGCCGAGTACTGGGGCGGGCTCATCGACATCGATGGCGCAGCCGATCGCACCGAGACGGCCATCCGCATCTGCGGGCACGTCCTCTGTGCCGAGTCCGAAGATCAGGTTGCCATCCGTGGCGACACGACGTTCGTGCCACGCCTTCGCCCAAGTTCCGGTCTCACCAAACCCTTTCCCACCAAACTCACCTCCGATGCGACGTACGTCGTCACGGGTGGGTCGGGAGCGTTGGGTCGCATCGTGGCTACCTACCTCGCGGAGCGCGGTGCCCGGCACATCGCGCTGCTCAGCCGAAGCGCCGTGCTTCCCGAGGCGACCGTCGACACGATCCGCACGATCGAACGGCTCGGCGCCCATGTGACGACCGCCAGTGTCGATGTCACAGACGAGGAATGCCTATCGGCGTGGCTGACTAGGCACACCAGAGCCGGTGGCCCACCGGTCCGCGGCGTCATCCACGCCGCTGGAGCCGTGCATGACCAACTCCTCGTGAACATGAGCGAAGACGACTACGCCAAGGTGGTCGCTCCCAAGATCACGGGTACGCGCGTGCTGCACGACGCCTTCGAGCACCACGACCTCGAGTTCTTCGTGATGTTCGGGTCGGCAGGGTCGACGATAGCGTCGCCGGGCCAGGGGAACTACGCCGCCGCCAACGCCTTTCTCGACGCCTTCGCGCACTACCGCCAGGCGCAGGGCCTGCCTGCACTCACCATCGGATGGGGACCGTGGTCGGTGGGAATGGTCGAGGAGCTGAAGTTGGAGAAGATCTACGCAGCGCGAGGCATCGAGCTGATCACGCCCGCAGTGGGAGCCCGAATCCTCGATCGGCTGATCAACCAGAAGACTCCAAACGTCGTCGCCATCAGCGCCGACTGGAACCGGGCCCGCCATGCCGGCCTTGGTGGACGGCTTCCCATGATGTTCTCCGAACTCGGCTTGGCCGAAACGCGCTCCGCCGATGCCGATTCCGACGGCTCGATACTCGAGCTGCTCGCGGCCACCCCGGAGGTCGACCGGCCGACCGTCATCGCGGATTCGATCAGCCACGTCGTTGCGGCCGTCTTCGACTGCGCCACGACTGATTTCGAGCCCGACGACATCCTGGACGACATCGGTTTGGACTCCATGATGGCGATGGAGTGCCGGGTGAGGATCAACATGATGTTCTCGATCAATCTCCCGGTGCTCGAGATACTTCGAGGTGTCAGCGTCAATTCGCTGTCCGACCGAATACTGACCGAACTGCACTCGATTCACGGTGATGTGCCTGCGGACATCGAAGACGCACCACCGCCGCAGCCGGCTGCCGTCGACGAGGTGGAACAGCTGATGGGCGAGCTATCCGACGCCGAGCTGCGACAGCTGTTGGCCGAGTTGGAGACTCAGCCGGCGCCGGAAGTTGGCGGGGCGCAGTCGTGACGTCCGCCGTAAGCGTGCGCGGTCTGTCGAAGACGTACGGGCGACTCCCCGCGGTAAGGGAACTCGATCTCGACGTCGGCTACGGAGAGATCTTCGCGATCCTCGGTCCCAACGGGGCGGGCAAGACGACGACCATCGAGATCCTGGAAGGTCATCGGAAACGCGATGCCGGACAGGTGCACGTCCTTGGCGAAGATCCCGGTACCGCGGGGCGGAGTTGGCGCGCGAGGATCGGCATCGTGCTCCAAGAGGCCAGCGACTTCGGGTTACTCACGGTGCTGGAGACGGTCCGCATGTTCGCCAAGTGCTACGGAAAGGCCCGAGTCCCCGAGGAGTTGCTCGAATTGGTCGGATTGGCTGCGAGTGCGGGAGCGCGGGTTCGGACGCTCTCCGGGGGCCAACGGCGCCGGCTGGACGTCGCGCTCGGCATCATCTCCCAGCCCGAACTACTGTTCCTGGACGAACCGACCACGGGGTTCGATCCCGAAGCGAGACGCCAGTTCTGGGAACTCATCAGACTCTTGGCCGACGACGGCACCACCATCTTGCTCACCACCCACTACTTGGAGGAGGCCGCAGCTCTCGCGGATCGCGTAGCGGTGCTGGCCGGTGGCCGATTGGCTGCGGTGGACTCGCCTGCGCGATTGACCGCACACGTGAGTTCGGCCGCGACCGTCCAGTGGCTGGAGGGAGCCGTGCTCCACGTGGAGGTGACCGACCACCCGACCGAACTGATCAGGCAGCGCTCGAAGGAGGGCTCGGAACTGGCCCATCTCACCGTCATACGGCCCTCGCTCGAAGACGCCTATCTGCACTTGATCGGGCTGGCGTGATGGCCGTCGAACCCGTGGAGAACGCATTCAAGCCCAGACACCGCGCGGACGCTTCTGGGCGTGTACTCCCGTCGGCATTGCGCATCGGGTTGTCCCGAGTCGTCCCCGAGCTGAAGATGTTCTATCGGCGGCCCGAACAACTGGCGCTGACCTTCTCGATGCCTGCCGTGATCTGTCTCTTGCTCGGTTCCATCTTCTCGGCGAAAGTTCCTGGTACGCAGACCAGTACCGGCGCCGTCATCGCGGCGAGCATGCTCGCCTACGGGGTGCTCTCGACGTCGTTCATCAACTTGGGCATCGGCATCGCGGCTGACCGCGAAACGGGTGCCTTGAGGCGACTGCGCGGCACGCCTGCTACCGCGTCATCGTATTTCATCGGGAAGATCGTGCTGGTCGCCGTCGCGAGTCTCGCCGAGGCCGTGGTCCTTCTGTCGGTGGGGGTACTGGTCTTCCGACTGCGGCTGCCCACGGACGTGTTCGGCTGGTTCACGCTGGCGTGGGTTTTCGTTCTGGGCATCATCAGCTGTTCGCTCCTGGGCATATTCGTCAGCAACTTCGCCAGCAACGCAGTCTCTGCTGCCGTCATCACCAACGGCCCGGCGGTCGGCTTGCAGTTCCTGTCGGGCACCTATGTGCCGATCATGGTGCTGCCGACGTGGATGCTGATCGTCGGGTCGATCTTCCCCGTGAAGTGGATGGCGCAGGGCTTTCGGTCGGTGTTGTTGCCCGAACAGATGGTCGTGTTCGAGCCGGCGGGCAGCTGGGAGCACGGGCGGACGTTCCTGGTCCTGGCGGCGTGGTGTGTCTGCGGTCTGATTGCGTGCCTCAAGGTATTCCGCTGGTCGGACCAGGATTGACCCCATCAGGATCGACCAGGGAGCCCCGATGCCTTCACTGCTCACGATCACGTATCACCTCTTCCTTCAGATCGCCGTCATACTCCTGACCTACCGCCTGCTCTGGCCGGTGTTCCGTCGGCTCGCGCAGGTACAGGTGGTGGCGATGATGGTGGCCGGGTTCGTGCTCGGCCCTTCGCTATTGGGCTGGATCTGGCCCGCCGCGCAGCGGTGGCTGTTCCCCACGAAGCTGACGATCGGCGCCGAGACGTTCACGCACCCGAACTTGGTGGCCATCTACGTGATCGGCCAACTCGGACTGGTGCTCTACATGTTTCTGGTGGGTGCCTCGTTCAAGCTCGACATCCTCGGCGCCCATTCGCGGCAAGCAGGGGTGACCTCCGCAGCCGGCATCGGTGTTCCGCTGATCCTCGGGGGTCTCGTCGGGTGGTGGATGGTCGGCCTCGGCGGATATTTCACGGAAGGGGTCGTGCCGTGGCAGGGTGCGCTGTTCGTTGCAGCGGCCGTGGCCATCACCGCGTTTCCCATGTTGGCGTGGATCGTCTACGACTCCGGGTTGCTCAATACCCGGCTGGGGACGATGGCGTTGTCCTGCGCCGCCGTCGACGACGCATGCTCCTGGGTCCTGTTGGCAACGGTGGTGGCGACGGCCAAGGGCAGCCTGTTCGGGGCGGTGCTGGCCATCGGAGGTGGGCTGGCCTACTTGCTGTTCATGGTCTACGTCGGCCGTCCCCTGCTTGGCAGGCTGGAGACATGGACGCCGCCTCGCGTCGACGTCGAACGCACGGGGGGACTGCCGATCGCACACACGAGCGTCGTGCTCCTCGTCGTGCTGGCTGCGAGTTGCTTCACCGATGCGGTCGGAATCTATTCGGTGTTCGGCGCCTTCGTGGCCGGCGCCGTCATGCCCCGCGGGGCGCTGCTCGAGTCGATACGGGAGCGATTCGAGCCGCTGGTGGCGTACTTGCTGCTGCCCGCGTTCTTCATCTATTCGGGCCTGAACACGCAGCTCGACCTGATCTTGGACCCGTCGACTCTTCTCGTGGCAGGCCTGGTGTTGGTCGTATCGTTCGCTGCAAAGTTCGGGGCCATCGGACTGGCCGCCCGTTGGCAGGGCATGAGTTGGTATGAAGCCGGTTCGATGGGCGCCCTCGCCAACGCGCGTGGGCTCATGGAGCTCATCTTGCTCAACATCGGATTCGAGGCGGGACTCATCTCCGCACGGTTGTACACGATATTGGCGCTCATGACGATCGTCACCACGTTCGTCGCCACACCGCTGCAGCGGCTATTCGAACGCCGGCTACTGAAGTCGGGATTGAGGTTCGGGCCAGCCGGGGAGGAACCTCGTGGCGAGATGCCTCAGGCTCGGTCGGCATCGAGTACGCGGCCGCGACCGTGTACGTGAGGGCTGGCCAATGACCGCAGACGAATTGGGCGAGGACCTTCCGCTCTACCCCGTGGGTGTAGTGGCTGATCGAGTCGGCGTCCCCACCGCAACCTTGCGCAGCTGGAATCGGCGGTACGGCATCGGCCCGGCTCATCATGATCCCGGCAGACACCGCCTCTACACGGAAGCCGACATCGCAGCGGTGCGGCGCATGCTGCAGATGCTCGAGGAGGGGGCCAGCGCGCGAAGCGCCGCGCAGGCGGCTAGGAGCTTTCACCACACCGATTCGTCCGCGCTGCTGGCCGCCGTATTCGCGCTCGACGGCGCGACAGCGGGGCTCGTCGTCGAACAGAGCCTGCGCGAGCGTGGGGTGATCGCCACCTGGGATTCCCTGTTGCGTCCCGCGTTCGGGGCACTGAGCGCGCTTCAAGGGGAAGGGGGGGATTGCTTGGACGTCGAGCACCTGTTGTCCCGGATCACCACGCGCGCGTTGCAACGCATCCCGGCCCCTTCGACGTGGAGCGGTCCGGCCAACCGGACCATCTTGGCGTGCTGCGATGGCGAAGCGCACACGCTGGCGCTAGAAGCCTTGGCCGCGGCGCTGGGTCAATCCGGTTGCGCTCCGGTAATGCTGGGCGCATCCGTTCCGGCCACTGCCATTTCCACGGCGTTGGCTAGGCTACCCGCCGTGCGGTCAGTGGTCCTGTGGTCGCAGCGCCCATCGACCGCCGACGTCGTCGGGGTACGCACGCTCGCGGCGGTCGCGGGGGTGGCTGTGATGGTCGCTGGTCCGGGCTGGGACGGCGTAACCGTCGGTAGACCTGTCGGCCGACTAGCCACCCTCAGCGCTGCAGTCGAACGTCTTTCTGCCATTGCGCAGGTTGACGCGTCGATTACGCACCGATCGTGAAGGTGGGCGAGCTCACGACGGCGACCGCGCGACACCCTTCAATCGATCCCCTTGAGAACGACGGCTGTCGTCAGTCCGTAGACGAGATGCGCGCTGAGGTCTTTCGTGAGCGTCTTTGCGTCGTAGTCCCAGATGGGCTCGTAGAGCTTGGCAGGACCGAGCACCGCATATGACTGCAGCCATACCGCGCCACCGAAAAGTGGCCCATGCCAAATCCTTCGACCAGCCACCGTGCCCTCCAGCACCCCGAACACGGCTCCCCACCCTGCACCGGTTGACCAGTGGACGGCGTTGTTCACGAGTCGCGCTCGCTGCGGCGGCACGTCACGATGCAGCGTTCGCTTGATCACGAGTCTGCCGAACTTGGCAGGCGCAGGCGCATCCTCCCAGTCCGCTAGACCTGCAGAAGTCTCCCAGTCACCGAACCCGGACTTTCCGCCGCCACGCTTGTACCTGTAGTACCAGAGGGCGTCCATGGCGGCAGTACCGAGTGCACCTGCCACCGCACCGCGTATTGCATGGCCGAGCATCGTCACTGCGCACCCACCGCGGGGGTCACGGACACGATCTGGTGCTTCATCAACGGCTGATCGCTCTGGGTGCTGAAGTCACCGATGGCGCACAGCACGTTCAATTCCGGCATGTATCCGCTGACGCTGCCGACTGGGATGTCGTACCCGATCGCCCGGTAGCCCCACACCTTGCGGGTGCTGCCGTCGCGGGCGAAGCTGGTGACGTCGATCAGGTCGAACTCCTCGAGTCCTCGCTCGGCCATGTCGGCTCTGTTCATGAACAGCAGCGTCCGCAGGTTTCTGACGCCGCGGTAGCGGTCACTGTCGGAATAGATGGTGGTGTTCCACTGATCGTGGGAACGCATGGTCGACAGCATGAGCTTCCCGGTCGGTGGGACGACGTCGGGCAGCGGGGTTGCGGCAAACTCTGCGCGGCCGGTCTTGGTGAGAAAGACTCGCTCCCTTGCGGGTTGGCGGATCCGGAAGCCCAGCGGCATCCGCACCCGCCGGTTGAAATCCTCGAAGCCATCCAGGACGGCCGCCATGGTGTCGCGGATCCTGTCGTAGTCCTCGACGTAGGACTCCCACGGATTCGGCGAGTCCGGCAGGGTGGCGCGAGCCATGCCTGCGAGGATCGCGCACTCCGAAAGCAGGTGCGTAGAGGCCGGCTTGCGCATCCCGTAGGACAGGTGCACCATGCTCATCGAATCTTCGACGGTGACACCCTGCTCGCCGCTGCGCTGCACGTCTCTCTCGGTGCGGCCCAGGCAGGGAAGGATCAGCGCCCTTCGACCGTGCACCAGGTGGCTGCGGTTGAGTTTGGTGCTGACCTGGACGGTGAGTTCGGTGTTGCGCAACCCTTCGAAGGTCGCGTCGGTGTCCGGAGCGGCCATGGCGAAGTTGCCGCCCATGCTGACGAATACCTTGACCGCACCTGTGCGCATCGCCTCGATGGTGGCCACGGTGTCCAAACCATCGTCGCGCGGCGAGTCGATGCCGCAGACTTCGTCGAGTCGATCCAGAAGGGCCGCGGGAGGATGATTGTCGATACCGCAGGTGCGGTTGCCCTGCACATTGCTATGACCCCTGATTGGTGATGGACCCGCGCCTTCACGGCCGATATTGCCGCGCAGCAGAAGCAGATTCACGATCTCACGAATGGTGTCGACCCCGTGTTCCTGCTGTGTCAAACCCAGACACCAGCTGATCACCGTGCGGTCTGCGGCAAGGTAGAGCTCGGCCAGTTCGCGAATTGCGTTCTCCGACACGGCAGATTGGTCGACGAGCGCCTCCCACGACGTGGCTTCGACGAGAGCTTTGTACGATTCGAAGCCGGCGGTGTGGTTCCTGATGAACTCGAGGTCGATTGCCTTGGGATCGGTGTCGGCGCGTTCGAGCACCGCCTTGGCGACTCCCCGCAACACGGCCAGATCGCCGCCGATCCGCGGCTGCACGTTGCGCGTTCCGGTCTTCGTGGGATGGAAGGTCGCCATCGCGGCGAACTCGTGCGGAACGATGGTGCGCCGTGAGGCGGCCTCGATCAACGGGTTGACGTGCACGATCTGCGCGCCACGACGGTCCGCCTCGGCCAGCGTGGTCAGCATGCGCGGCGCGTTCGACGCCGCGTTGACCGCCATCACGATGAGCAGGTCGGCCCGGTCCCAGTCGTCGATGTCGCACGTGCCCTTGCCGGTACCGATCGCGGCCTGCAACGCCCGACCCGAGGCCTCGTGGCACATGTTGGAGCAGTCCGGCAAGTTGTTGGTGCCGAACTCGCGCACCCATAGCTGATACAGGAACGTCGCCTCGTTGGAGAGCCGCCCCGAGGTGTAGAACGACGCTTGATGTGGAGAATCCAAGCCGCGCAGGGTGGATCCGACCAGCGCGAACGCAGCGTCCCACGAGATGGGGACGTATTTGTCGCTGGTCGGGTCGTAGCTCATCGGCTCGGTCAGGCGGCCCTGATCTTCCAGCGCGAAGTCGCTCCAGCCGGACAGCTCGGTGACCGTGTGCGACGCGAAGAAATCCCGATCGACTTTCTTGCGGGTCATCTCCCAGGTGACGTGTTTGATGCCGTTCTCGCAGATGTCGAGGTGCAGGCCATTGCGGTCATCCGGCCACGCGCAGCCAGGGCAGTCGAAGCCGCCGTTCTCGTGGTTCATCTTCCAGACTGCGTGTGGCCCCTTGATCGGCGCCCGCGACTCGGCAACCACGCGGGCGACGCTGCGCGCAGCACCCCACCCCGCAGACGGGGCGTGGTCATCCGATTGGGAGAATGACCCACCCCGGTTCGGCCCACGCCCGAGTGCAGGCACCCCTGGCGCGCCGCGGCCGAACCGATCGCCTTGTGACTGCTGTTCCGTCATGACTCAGACCCCTTCTGCGAGTTGTTGTCTGACAGGAGTCGGGCAAGCACTGCGGCTTCGCTGAGGTCAGGGTTTTTCGTCCCGGTGAGCAGGGTCAGCGCCTGCTGTTCGGCGAGCTCCCTCAGGTGTGCCAGTGTGGCTGCGGGCTCGGGCGCACGAAGCTCCTCGGTGTATCTGCGGGTGAACTCGTCGAACAGCGCCGGGTCGTGGTGATACCACTCGCGCAGTTCGGTCGACGGGGCGATCTGCTTGCACCATTCGTCGAGATGCGCCCGGGCTTTACTCACGCCGCGAGGCCACAATCGATCCACCAGCACCCGGGTGCCGTCATCGGCCGACGGAGCGTCATAGATGCGTCGGACCTGTACTCGGATTTGTTTACTCATCGCACCTCAACGTGTCGTCGGTCGTGACCATCATGGCTACGGAGCTACCTTCGGCGGATCCGCCACCGGACAGTGCAGTCGGCCAGTCTGTTAGCCGGGGGCAACCGCAGGCAGCACGCGGTCGAGCTGGCTCCGTGAATTGATACCGAGCTTGGCGAACACCTTGCTCAAGTGGTACTGGACTGTGCGCGCGCTGATGAAAAGCCGTGCCCCAATCTCGGTATTGGACAATCCGTCGCGGGCAAGCCGTGCCACCTGCACCTCCTGTGCGGTGAGCTGCTGATCGTCTACGAACCGGGCCCCCTCCTGT
>NZ_JBEVLO010000455.1:0-4307 GCF_040509115.1 Mycobacterium sp.
GCCCACGGACTGACCGCAGCCCTGCCGCACGGCACCAAGGTCGCGGTGCTGTCTCCCAACCACCCCGAGGCGTGGATCTGCGTGCTCGCCAGTTGGCGGGCGGGGATGGTGTGGGTACCGCTGAACCCGTCGATGCCCGCCGCCGACACCGCCGACCTCGCAGCGACTTTCGACTGTCAGGCGATCTTCTACCACTCATCGCTGGCGCCGGTGGTGGAGCAGCTGCGATCCCGGGTTCCGGAGCTGCGCCTGGCGGTGTGCCTGGACCGCGACGACGAGACCGCCCCGGGGCTGCACAGTTGGTGCGGCGACTTGTCTTCCACCCCACCGGATGTCGTCACCTCGGTCGAGGACATCGTGGCGATCCCGCCGACGGGCGGGACGACGGGGGCCCCGAAGGGAGTCCTCAACAGCCACCGGGGCCTCACCACGTCCACCGCGCTGCTGATGATGTTGATGAACTACGAGGCGAATCAGCCGATCGTCAACCTCGCCGCGGCCCCCATGACACACACGAGCGGCTTCTTGAGCCTGCCCACCACCGCCAGGGGCGGCACCGTCGTGGTTCTCGACAAGGCCGACTACACGATTCTGGCCGACGTGGTGGAGGAGCACGGCGTCACCGAGATGTTCCTGCCGCCGACGGTGATCTACCGCTGGCTGGATCACCTCCGCGGTCAGGAGCGGGACTTCAGCTCATTGCGCTACCTCATCTACGGGTCGGCGCCGATGTCGGTGGATCGCCTCCGCGAGGCCATCGACGTCTTCGGGCCGGTGATGACATCGGCCTACGGGCAGACCGAGGCGCCCGGGACGATCGCGCTGATGCGCTGTGCCGAACTGTTCGACGCCGACGGCACGCTGAACGAGGCGCGCCTGTCGGCCTGCGGTAGGCCGTCGCCGTTGCTCTCGGTGGAGATAAGGGATGACGAGGACCGCGCAGTACCCCGGGGAACCGAGGGCGAGGTCTGCGTCCGTGGCGACTCGGTGATGGTCGGCTACTACGGCCAGCCAGAACGCACTGCAGAGGTGGTCATCGACGGTTGGTTGCACACCGGTGACATCGGTCGGCTGGACGAATACAACTACCTGCACATCACCGACCGCAAGAAGGACATGATCATCAGCGGCGGGTTCAACGTGTTCCCCAGCGAGGTGGAGCAGGTCCTCTGGCGCCATCCCGCCGTCGGTGATTGTGCTGTTGTCGGTGCGCCCCACCCGGACTGGGGCGAGCAGGTGATCGCGGTGGTCGAGCTGCGCGCCGGGGCAGAGGCGACCCCCGAGGAGCTGATCGGTTGGTGCCGTGAGCTTCTCGGCGGAGTGCGCACGCCGAAGCGGATCGAACTGGTCGCCGAACTACCCCGCAGTCACAACGGCAAGGTCCTGCGCAACCGCGTACGTGAGGGTTTCTGGCTCGGCGCGGACCGGCGGATCTGATGGCCCTCGTGACGCAGCGCCGCCGCCCGCCCGTGGGCGAGCTCGCTCGGATGATCGACGTTCGCGGCTTCGCTCCGGCCACGCGGAACAGGCGGCTCGCCCAGATCCACACCGTCGCCGACCTGCGCGCCCTGGCGCGCCGGCGGGTGCCCCGCGCGGTGTTCGACTTCGTCGACGGCGGTGCCGAGGCGGAGGTCAGCATTGCCCGCAATCACGCGGCCTGGCGCGACGTCCGCTTTCACCCACAGATCCTGCGCGACGTCGGCGAGGTGACGCTCTCGCGTTCCCTCCTCGGTGCGCGGGCGGACCTCCCGATAGTCCTGGCCCCGACCGGTTTCACCCGGATGATGCACCACGAGGGCGAACGGGCCGCGGCCCGCGCTGCCGCCCGAGCCGGAATCCCCTACGTGCTGTCGACCGTGGGCACGACGTCGGTCGAGGAGCTGGTCGAGGCGTCTCCCGCTGGTCGCAAGTGGTTCCAGCTCTACCCCCGACGAGACCGGGAGATCAGCGAGGCCCTGGTGGCGCGGGCGCTCGCTGCCGGCTACGACGCCCTGGTCCTGACCCTGGACACCGCGGTGTCCGGAGCCCGCTTCCGGGACGTCCGCAACGGCTTCACCATCCCGCCGCGGATCGGGCCGAGAACTCTCGCCGACATGGCGCGTCATCCGCGCTGGTGGCTCAACCTGATCACCACCGAACCCCTGCGGTTCGCCTCGTTCGATGACTGGCAGGGCACCGCAGCCGAGGTCGCCAACAACATGTTCGACCCGACCCTCGGCATCGAGGACTTTCGCAGGCTGCGCGCGTTCTGGCCGCACCCGTTGCTGGTGAAGGGTGTGCAGACCGTGGCCGACGCGCAGCGGGTCCTCGACGCGGGCGCCGACGGCGTCGTGCTCTCCAATCACGGCGGTCGTCAGCTCGACAGGAGCGAGTCACCGCTGCGCCTGTTGCCCGAGGTGCGGGCGGCCGTCGGCGACCGCCCCGAGGTCTACGTCGACGGCGGCGTGACGTCGGGGGCCGATGTCTGCGCCGCGGTGGCGCTCGGTGCGACCGGCGTCTTCGTCGGGCGTGCCTATCTCTACGGCCTGATGGCCGGCGGAGAGCCCGGCGTCGCCCGCGCGGTCGACATCCTGCGCACCGACGTGGCCCGCACCCTGCGCCTGCTGGGCGTCCCTGACATCGACGCACTCACCACCGACCACGCCTCCCTCCCGACGACGAACAGGAGCAACTGATGTACGACGACTACAAATTCCTCAAGGTGGAACCCGGCGAGGACCGGGTCCTGCGGATCACCATGAACCGACCGGAGAAGCTGAACGCCTCCGGCGAGGTCGGGCACGGTGAGCAGGGTCGGATCTGGCGTGAGTTCGACGACGACCCCGACATGAACGTCGCTCTGATCACCGGCGCGGGCCGGGCCTTCAGTGCCGGTGGCGACATCGAGGCGGGCAACGGCCCACCGGCTGTGGACACCAGGGACGGTCGCGCCTTGGTGCGCAACATGATTGCCTGTCGCAAGCCCATCGTCTCCGCGATCAACGGCGTCGCGGTCGGCGGCGGCCTCGCGATCGCGCTGCTCGCCGACATCAGCATCGCGAGCGAGAAGGCGGTCCTGATGGACGGTCACATCAAGCTGGGCGCTGTCGCGGGTGATCATGCCGCGCTGGTCTGGCCTCTCGCGATCGGCATGGCGCGCTCGAAGTTTCTCCTGCTGACGGGCGACCGGATCAGCGGCCGGGAAGCCGCCGAGATGGGCCTGGTCGGCAAGTGTGTGCCCCATGAGGAGCTGATGCCCACGGCCGAGGACATCGCCGGACGGCTTGCGCGCGGCCCCCAGTTCGCGATCCAGGCCACCAAGGCGGCGCTCAACGACTGGTATCTGCAGAACATCGGCATCTTCGAGCACTCGCTCTACATGGAGGCCCACAGTCTCACCCTGCCCGACGCGGAGGTGGGGATCGCCGCGGTGCGCAGCAAGACCGAACCGGTCTTCCCCGGCGCCGTCGGGGCACACCGCTACTGAACGCCCGAGGTCTCCGCAAGCGTGGAAGGGAGCCCGCTGTGGCTGCTGAGCCGTTCGAGGTCACCGTCACCGAAGCCGAGATCGCAGATCTGCGGGACCGGTTGCGACGCACGCGGTGGCCCGAAGCCGAGCCGGTGGACGACTGGTCACAGGGTCTGCCGTTGGCCTATGCGCAGGACCTGTGCCGCACCTGGGCCGAGGACTACGACTTTGGATTCGCTAAGCGGCTCAACGCCTTTCCGCAGTATCGCGACACCGTCGACGGCTTGGGTATCCACTTCGTGCACGTCCGCTCACCGGAACCGGACGCGTTGCCGCTGGTGCTCACGCACGGGTGGCCGGGTTCGGTGCTCGAGTTCCTGGAGGTGCTTGGCCCGCTGACCGATCCCCGCGCGCACGGTGGGGACCCCGCGGACGCCTTCCACGTGGTGGCTCCGTCGCTGCCCGGGTACGGGTGGAGCGACAAGCCGTCGACCACCGGGTGGGGCGTCGAGCGCATCGCGCGCGCCTGGGACGCGCTGATGGTGTCCCTGGGTTACCCGCGGTACGGGGCCCAGGGCGGGGACTGGGGGTCGGCGGTGTCCGGCGCGCTCGGCGAGGTGGCCCCCGAACGGGTGGTCGGCGTGCACGTGAACATGGGCGCCGTGACGGCAGGCACGTTCGATGACCCGACGCCAGGTGAGCAGGCGAACCTCAAGGCCGCCAACGAGTTCCAGCGCACCGGCCGGGGGTACTCGGGGCAGCAGGCGACGCGGCCGCAGACCCTCGGCTACGGACTCACCGACTCTCCGGCGGGGCAGGCCGCCTGGATCGCCGAGAAGTTCTGGGCGTGGACCGACAA
>NZ_JBEVLO010000456.1:0-7761 GCF_040509115.1 Mycobacterium sp.
TGCGCGCGAACGGCGATCGAGCGTTCTGCACCGGGATCGACGTATCGTCGGGTCCCTGGTGGTATCACTCCACTATTTTCAATCAGCAAGACCCCGGCGCGCTTCTCGGACCCAAACAGCACCAGGTCTGGAAGCCGGTTATCGCGGCACTGCACGGCATGGTCGCCGGCGGCGCCATGTATTTCGTCAACGAATGCGATTTCGCGATTTGCAGCGCCACGGCAACGTTCTTCGATCCCCACGCCAACGCCGGTATTGTCTCTGCACTTGAGCCGATGGGCATGCTGTCGTCCGGCGTGCCTTTCGGGGAGGTCATGCGGTGGGCCTTGCTGGGCAGCGAAGAACGCCTCACCGCCGCGACCGCGTTGCGCATCGGCCTGGTCACCGAAGTGGTTCCCGACGACCAATTACGCAGCCGCGCAGCGCAGTTGGCCGCTGAGATTGCCGCCCGCCGCCCCGAGGGGATCCAGGGCACCGTCAGGGCGCTGTGGGAGGCCCGCGACCTGACCCCGACCCTTCGCCAGCGCCACGGACTGTCCTACACGCATCTGGGCAACGCCGGCGCCGAGGGCGATTCACGGACCAACAAGAAAGAGACCAGGACCCGATGACACCCTGCCACTCGGTCCGCATGCGGACAAGGTGGCAGGGTCAAAGCCCGAGGTCGCGCCCGATGATGTCCTTCATGATTTCGGTGGTGCCACCGTAGATGGTCTGGATCCGGACGTCGGCATAATCCTTCGCCACACGGTATTCGTTCATATATCCGTACCCGCCGTGCAGCTGAACGCAGGCGTCGACCGTTTTCTTGGCGAGTTCGGTGCACCACCACTTCGCCTTAGCAGCCTCGACGGCGCTGAGATCACCGTCGAGGACGGCCTGCAGGCAGCGGTCGATGTACTGCTCCGCAATATCGAGTTCGGTGTCGAGTTCGGCCAGAACGAACCGGTTGTGCTGGAAACTGCCGATCGGCTGCCCGAATGCCTTGCGGTCCTTTGCATACTGCAATGTCTGGCGCCAGGTTTCGCGCGCCCCCGCGACGGCACCGACTGCAATCGAGAGTCGCTCGGATGGCAGGTTACGCATGAGGTGGTAGAAGCCGCGGTTCTCCTCACCGAGCAGGTTGTTACCCGGCACGCGTACATTCTCGAAATTCAGTTCAGCTGTGTCCTGGGCGTGTTGACCCATCTTGTCGAGCTTGCGTCCACGGGTAAAACCGTCCATGCCCCGCTCCACGACCAGCAGCGAGAAGCCCTTATGACCCGCGTCCGGGTCTGTGCGCGCCACCACGATGACGAGGTCGGAGTTGATGCCCGCGGAGATGAACGTCTTGGCGCCGTTAAGAATCCAGTCAGCACCGTCGCGCACCGCCGATGTGCGGATGCCGGCCAGATCGCTTCCCGCACCCGGCTCGCTCATCGCGATCGCCCCGATGATCTCGCCGGTGATGAACCCCGGCAGCCAACGTTGTTGCTGCTCGGCTGTCGCCAGTCCTTTCAGATAGGGACCGACGATGTCATTCTGCAGACTGAGCGAGGGGGTCACCGAGCCGAATTTGGCGAGTTCCTCGACGATGACGGCATTGAACCGGAAATCGTCTGACCCGCCGCCGCCGTACTGCTCGGGCATGTTGAATCCGATCAGCCCATATTTGCCCGCTGCAAGATAGGCTGAGCGGTCGACAATTCGGTCGCGCTCCCACTTCTCCGCGTTGGGCATGACCTCGCGCTCGATGAATTGGCGGGCGGTTTCCCGCACTTGGTCGTGCTCAGGGTCGAATATCAGTCGCTTCATAGGTGTTCACTCTCCATAAATTCGCCGCATCTCGTCGCCAACCCGCCCCGAAATTCGTGAAACAACCTGCGCCCCGCGCTGTTTGAGGTCAGCACTGGGTGTTGGAAGGACAACTGCCCCGGTCACCTTGGATGGAAGCAGCACCGTGGCCGTGCCCTTGGTGGTGGCCTCATTTCGCTGACTCGTAGCGCGCACCTCAAGGGTCACCCCTTCGTCGGCGGTCGCACCTTTGGCGGTCACCGTGCCTGTGCAGCGGTGAATGTCACCGTGGTAGTTGAATCCGCGCATCTGCAAATCCATTTCGGCCAGCCAGCCGTCATCACCGATCCAATTTGTCAGCAGGTGGCTGACCCAGGCGGCACGCATCTGCCCGTAGTCGTAGGGAGCGGGAATACCCAATGCTTTCGCCCGCTCGGCATCCCAGTGCAATCGCTGCACCACGTCGGGCACGCCGTACTCATCGGGCTGGTAGAAGGCGGGCATCCGCTTGCGTAACTGGTGGGCGTATTTGAGCGGGCCGACACCGTAACCACCCCAGCCAAAGCCTTGATGCATGCTGATGATGTCCACCACCGTCAGCGGACCCTTCATGACCTCAGGAAGTTCCTCACCGACGCGGACATCATCCCACCACCGTGGCTCGGCCCCGCGGCGCTCTTCAGCTTCGTAGGCGGCCTCGACTTCGGCGAATTCCTCTGGTGTCCAATGCTTGCGCTCAATGTGGGCAAGCTTGCCCGACTTCTTAGAACCATGACGCTCAGCGTTGATGTAGGACTCGTCACGGGTAGCGATCGGCGTCCCGTTGGCATCGACATAGAGGTAGCGGTATGTCTCTTTAACCGAGCGGCCACCGGAGAACTGGCTCTCTTTGACCTCGACATCGAGGGTATAGGTCTCGGCGAAGACGGGTCGGCCGGCGTAAATCGGCTGGAACCACGTCCATTTCACTCCTGAGTAGTATTTACCGGTACCACGGAACAACCCGCGGAAGAGCGCTTTGCGATCCGGATCGGTGAATTTCGGCGTCTGATCGAGGCCGGTCGCGATCGGGAACGTCGGTGGCGCAATCTGTCCATGCCAGCGCGTGCCGGCTCCATAGGCCTGGTCGTGAAAGAGCGGATTATCATCACCGCAGCCGAAGGCGAAGTGGCTGATCCCGTCGGCATGCGGCATCTTGTTCCACGCCTCATCGCGCTGGTTGACCGCGATGCCAATCTGCGCACGGGCCCTTTCGATGTCTTCGTCGGTGATGCGGCCCTCGACCGAGGCGGTATCGGCTTCGGGGTTGGGGGTGGCTTCTGCGGTGGTCATGCCGTCCTCTCTAAAACTTCAGCATTGCGCCGGCGTCGACCTTGAACTGGCTGCCGGTGATGTAACGGGATTCGTCGGAAGCCAAGAAACAGACCACATTCGAGATATCCTCGGGTTCCACATATGGCACCGGCATTGCCTGCATCGCAGGGAAAGCCACAATGGCGTCCTCGCGCGTGGGGTTGTCCAGATCCGGCCGGAAGACCCGGTACATCGGGTCACTGTTGAGCATCGGCGTATTGCAATTGGTGGGGTGGATGACATTGGCCCTGATGGATTGCGGCGCCAGTTGCGTCGCAATTTGTTTGGTGTAGGAATCGACGAGCTGCTTGGCGAAGTTATATCCGGATCCGCCTGGTCCGGCCGGGCCGACGCCCCCTTTGCCCGCCGCGATCAGACCAGCCACGGATCCGGTGGTGATGATCGAGGCACCAGGTTTGAGGTAGGGCAGCGCCGCGTGGATTGCGTTGACAACGCCGATGAAGTCGACATCAAACGCGTCGGCGAAGGCGGCCATAGTCTTACCGGTGCCCAACGGGCAGATTCCCGCATTGGCGACCACGACGTCGAGCTTGCCGAGTTCGTCCACCGCCGACCGCAGGGCGTCGACCACCGCTTGTTTGTCGCGAACGTCGACCTCGGCGGTTATCGCACGCCGGCCCGTCTTCTCGACCTCGAGGCCAGCTTCTTCGAGATCGTGAAGAGTCGACAGCGGATAGTCATTGGACTCGATGTCGCGGCAGATGTCGAAAAGGATGATGTCGGCGCCCTCTTCGGCCAATTTCACCGCATGGCTGCGGCCTTGGCCCCGGGCACCTCCGGTGACGAGAACAACTTTGTCCTGCACACGTCCCACCATGATCAGTTGCCTTTCATCACAGAATTGTCAATTGACATCACTGCACAGGCGCACTGCAGCGCCCGCCCAAAGCTCATAACAACTCCAAAATAGTCGCGTTCGCCTGCCCGCCGCCCTCGCACATCGTCTGCAGTCCGTATCGAATCCCCTTGTCCCGCATGTGATGGAGCATCGTGGTCATGATGCGGGCCCCAGAACCACCCAGCGGGTGGCCCAGTGCGATCGCGCCGCCATTGGGATTGAGGTTTTTCTCGGCGGCCCCGATCTCTTTGAGCCAGGCCAGCGGCACCGGGGCGAAGGCCTCATTGACCTCGAAAACCCCGATATCGGCGACCGCGAGACCAGACCGCTTCAGAGCCTTCTGTGTCGCAGGAATCGGTGCGGTCAGCATGATGACGGGGTCAGCACCGGCGAGGACGGCGGTGTGCACTCTGGCCAGCGGCGTAAGTCCCAGCTCGGTGGCCCTCTCCGTCGACATAATGAGCAACGCCGCTGCGCCGTCAGAGATCTGTGAGGCGTTGCCGGCGTGAATGACGCCGTCGTGTTTGAAGGCCGGTTTAATTTGGGACATCTTCTCCAGCGTCCCACCCCGGCGGATGCCCTCATCCTTAAGCACGATGCCGCCTTCGGAATCTTTGATCGCTACGATCTGATCGTCGAAGACACCGGAATCCTGCGCGGCGGCCGCTTTCTCATGCGATGCCAACGAGAACTCGTCGAGAACGGCGCGGCTCAACGCCCATTGCTCGGCGATCATTTCCGCGCCGATCCCCTGATTGGGGTGCGAGTGGTAGCGGTTCATGAACGACGCCGGGTACGGGTCGCCACCGGCGGCGACCGTCGCGCCCATCGGCACCCTCGACATGGACTCGACACCACCCGCGACCACCACGTCGTAGTGGCCGGCGACCACTCCGGCTGCGGCGAAATGGACCGACTGCTGGCTCGACCCACACTGACGATCGACGGTGACACCTGGCACTGTCTCCGGCCATCCGGCCGCGAGCAGCGCTGTGCGGGCTACATCGAGGGCCTGATCCCCCACCTGCCCGACGCAACCCCAAATGACGTCGTCGACCAGGCCGGGATCCACTCCCGCGCGCTCGATGAGACCGTTGAGCACCTGGGCTGACAGCTCAGCCGGGTGCACCCCGGACAGACCTCCGTTGCGCTTCCCTACCGGCGAGCGGACCGCCTCGACGATGACGGCTTCGGCCATGAACATTCTCCTTCGGTGT
This sequence comes from Mycobacterium sp., assembly GCF_040509115.1. Lineage (GTDB taxonomy): Bacteria > Actinomycetota > Actinomycetes > Mycobacteriales > Mycobacteriaceae > Mycobacterium. Next base: position 5,203 of record NZ_JBEVLO010000456.1, read on the forward strand.
GAAGCGCAGCGGCTGTGCTGCAGGATCAATGCCTCTGTTGGTCAACCGATTCCAGTGGGCTGCGCGACGGCGGCGCCGCGTAACTCATCGAACATCGACAGCAGTCGCAACCGGTCGACCTTGAGTGCTGCACCGCGGGGCAATTCGTCAACGACGAAGACTTCAGCCGGTACCTCATAGGGTGTTAACTGGTCGCGGCAGTGGGCACGCAGTTCATCACCGGTTACCGGCGGGCCGGGACGCAGCTCAACCGCGGCCACCGGCACCTGGCCCAACCGCGCGTCGGGAAGCCCGGCTACCGCCGCGTCGGCGACCCGGTGGTGACCGCGCAGTGCTTTGACGACGGTTTCGGGTGCCACCTTGAACCCGCCCCGCACGATGACATCATCAGCGCGGCCCTCAATATAGAGAAAGCCATCTGCGTCGATCCGGGCCAGGTCGCTGGTGGTGACCCAGCCATCCGGGGTGCCACCGGCCTGCGGGGTAGCCACCTGCAACCGTCCCGATTGACCGCCTGAGACAGCTACCCGGTCCTCGTCGACGACGCGTAGCCGCACACCGGGGAAGGCCCGACCGACGCTGCCCTTCTTCTCAGCCCAGCGCTCGTGAAAGTCACGCAGCGTCCAGCCTGCCACTGCGCCAGAGAATTCCGTGGCTCCGTAGACAATGAGAATGGGGATTCCGTAGCGGGCGAAAAAATCGTCGACCAGCGCTGGATCGACCGGGCTGGTGCCCGCGTTGATCGCCCGAATGCTGTCGAGGTCGGCCGGCGGGATATCGGAATCGAGCACGCTGCGGATCGCAGCCGGAGGCAGCCCGGCGACGATGGGCTTGTGCTCTCTGACCGCGGCATGCCAACCCGCAACGGTGAATCGGTCGAGCATCACGAACGGCCGCGCGGCGACCAGTGCCTGCAGCAGCGACCATAAGCCACCGATGTGCACAATCGGCAGTGTCACCATGCCGACGGAACCAGTCAGCGGGGGCTTATCGTCGCTGTGAGTTCTATTGTTGTGCTGCAGCGCGGAAGCCAACGATGCTTCAAGTTGGTGGTGCGTCAACGGTATTCGCTTGGCAGCGCCCGTCGTGCCCGAGGTCAGCATCTCAATCGCGACAGCCGGGTCAGCGTGAGCAGCGTCCTTGGTCGCGGCCGCCATCGCCTTGGTCTGTCCACCGTCCACGCTCCAGCCGGCGGCACCAAGATCGGCGACGGCCGCGGCGAAGTCCGGTTCTGACCACAACATTTCGGGGGCCAACACATAGGAGGCACCGGAGGCGGCGAGATCGGCACTGAGCCGGGCCGGAGGTTGTAGAGGACTGATCGTCACCAAGGTGGCGCCCATTCGGAAGATCGCGATCAGCGCCGCAACCGATTCCATCCGGTTGGCCAGAACCACAGCAACCCGACAGCCCGGACGGCACAGCGCAGCTGTCAGCTCGCGGTCAATCCCTTCCGCAAGTGTCCTGATCGCACCCCAGGTCACCCACGTGTCATTCTGCTGAAGCATGGTGGCCTGGTCGTCAGCAGACCACAACCGGCCCAGCGCGTCCTGGATGCTTGTCATCGACTTCCCTGATGTTGCGGTCCGGAATATGTCCGGGCCTTCGATTAACGTAGATGACATGGTTTACTAGGTCAACTTACTGGAGGGATCTGCCATGGATTTCGGGTTGACCGCTGAGCAGGAACAGCTTGTCGGGTCGGAGCGGGCGTTCTTGGCCCGCCATGACCCGATAGCGCGCGTCCGCGAGACGCTCGACGCGGCTCCCGTTGCCATCGATCCAGCAGTGCTGCTGCACGCGGCGGAGGGCGGGCTCCTGGCTCTGCTGACGCCGGATGTCGGCGGCACGCATGTCGATCTGGCCGCTCTCGGAGAAGCTCACGGGTACGCCGCGAGCTCCCTGCCGCTGGCGGATCTGGCGATCACCAATTGGTTGCTGGAGCGCGCCGGGATGCCCGAATACTCGTCGGCCGCGGAAGGCGACCTGGTGCTCGGCCTGGCCCGAACTTCGAAATGGTCCCCTACGAAGACCAGCCCCGTGCCGATGGCGGCGGATCTGGCCGCGATCGTAGTGGTCGATGAGTCCGCTGGGACGGACCGTGCAACTGTCGTCCGTACGCCGCAGCTATCTGCGCTGTCTACGTTGGACCTCACCCGAACGTGGGCCAGGGTGGACCTCGACCGAACGTCGATCGAGTGGACCGATCTGCCCGGTGGAACGGTGGCCTATGTCCGCGACGCCCTTGCGGTGCACCGCGCCTTCGACGCGCTCGGCGCGGCTGCGCGACTTTTAGAGATCTCGGTGACCTATGCCGGACAACGGCAGCAATTCGGCGTGCCGATCGGATCGTTTCAGTCCGTCAAGCACCACTGCGCGAACATGGCGCTCGGCGTGGAAGCCAGTCGCGCCGCGTTGTGGGCGGGCGCGGCGGCTCTAGATCACTCGGTGAGCGCGGCTGCTCGGAGCCGAGCCGCATCGGCGGCCGCGGCGTATGCCAAGTCGACAGCGAGCGAGGCAGCCAGCACGGCGTTGCAGGTGCACGGGGGGATCGGATTC
>NZ_JBEVLO010000457.1:0-8062 GCF_040509115.1 Mycobacterium sp.
CGTCCATCTGGTGCATGTCGGGCACCTCGTCGGCCTTCGCGAGGTAGGGGTCCCCCAGCCACACCCAGACGAAGCGGTGCCGCTCCACGACGGGGTAGGACGGCACGGTCGCGCTGGGGTTGAGGACTTCCTGAGCGGGCATCGACGCGCAGCGGCCCGCCGAGTCGTAGACGATGCCGTGGTACGGGCATCGGATTCCGTCGCGGCCGACGAGCTTTCCCATCGACAGGGGGGCGAGACGGTGCCAGCAGGCGTCTGCGAGCGCCACCGCCCGGCCGTCCTCGGTCCGGTAGAGCACCAGCGGTGTTCCGTTGACCCGCACGGCGGTCGGCGTGCGGCCGACCTCCCGATCCCATGCGGCTGCATACCAGCCGTTCCGCGGTGCGGGTTGCGTCTTGAGCGTGGTGGAGCTGCGAGATTCGACCGTCGTCATGGTCTTGCGCCTTTCCGATTCGGGAGTCCCGCCGTTGTGGGCCGGGTCACGTTCCCGTTAAAGAGTATACACATTAGCTCTCGATCGCAAGGCCGGATTTCCACCCAAATCGCCGTCGTTAAAGTGTAGACACATTGGTATGAGCTGGGTTACGGTGGTCCATGTCACAACGTCATCGGCGCTCTGGTCGAGCACCAGGTCGCAGCGCGTCGCATCGCGTGGAGCGACGCGATACCTCAAGGAGGCACAACATGATCGACATCAGCCGGACGATCCCGATCAACGACGGCATCGAACCCCCGCTGACGGTGGACGACGTGTGGGCCGGGCTTGTCGAGAAGGCCGAGAATCCACTCCCCTACGTCGCCGCGATCAGCGCCTGCACCGTCGTCGACCGGTTCGAGGGCGGCCTGGTGCGCGACATCGAACACGTCGGCCCCGTGCGCGAGGTCGTGACGTTCTACCCGAAGAAGCTCGTGCACTTCGTCCGCACCCACGGCGCCGCGCGGGGCACGATCGACAACGAGATCTGCGTCGACGAGGCCGGCAACGACGTGCTCAGGTTCAGCTTCCGACTCGTCGTCGACGGAATCACCGAGGGCAGCGCCGAGGAAGCAGCATTCGGCGAGCAGATGCAGTCGGACTACCTCGACGCCGTGCATACGACGTTGCAGGCCGTCCGCGATCGCATCGTCGACCCCAGCACCTCGGCAGTGAGCTAGGGGATGAACGTGATGGTGGCACCGACAGCCGCTCGGGTCTTCGCGATCGTCGACTCGATGGACCTGCAGGCCCTCGGCGAGCTCTACGCCGATGACGCGTCGCTGGTCTTCGCCAACCGGCCTGCCCTGATCGGCCCGGACCAGATCCGCGAGGGGGTGGGATGTTTCTACGACACGATCGCCGGGTTGAAGCACACCATCCTCGCCGAGTGGACGTTCGGCGCCGACACCGTCGTCGAGCTGACCGTCACCTACCGTCGTCACGACGGCTGCGAGGTCACCATCCCCGTGGCCACCATGTGGCACGTCGACCACACGGGCAAGTTCGACAGCTACCGCGTCTACTTCGATCTGGCCCCCGTCTATGCCTGACTATCCGGAACTGGCGGGCAAGGTCGCGGTGGTCACCGGTGGTGCCGGCGGCATCGGTCGCGCGTGCGTCAACGCCTATGCCGCGCAGGGTGTCTCGGTGGTCATCGCCGATCGCGACGACGCCGCGGGGCGAGCTGCGCTCGACGGTCTGCCGCCGGGCTCCGAGGCCATCTTCGTGCCGACCGACGTCACCGACGCGGATTCGGTGGCCGCGATGGTTCGGGCCGCGGTGGACACCTTCGGCGGGTTGGACATCGCCTACAACAACGCAGGCGTCGAGGCAGCCGGTCGGGCCCTCGCCGACATGACGGACCGGGACTGGCAGCGGGTGATCGACGTCAACCTGACCGGTGTGTGGCAGTGCCTGCGCGCCGAGATTCCCGCACTGCTCGCGCGCGGCGGCGGCTCGATCGTGAACACCGCGTCGGCACTGGGACAGGTGGCGTTGCCGCTCCAAGCCTCCTACGTCGCTTCCAAGCACGGGGTGATCGGATTGACGAAGGCTGCGGCGCTTGAGTATTCGGCCCGCGGCATCCGGATCAACGCGATCTGCCCAGGGGTGGTGCAGACGGCCATGATCGACGAGGTGGCCGCGACCAACCCCGGCTTCATGACCGACATGCGCGCCAAGCATCCGATCGGCCGCATTGCCGCCGTCGACGAGATCGCCGACGGCGTCCTGTGGCTCAGCTCGTCGGCGGCGGCGTTCGTCACCGGCAGCGCACTGAGCATCGACGGCGGCTACAGCGCCGCATGACCACCCGCATCTGGAAGGGAACCGAACGTGACTGACTTCGACGGCAAGGTGGCCATGGTGACCGGCGCCGCCCGCGGCATCGGCGCCGCATCGGCCATGGCACTGTCGGACGTCGGTGCCGCGGTGGCGATCTGCGACGTCCTCGACGAGGACGGGGAGCGCACCGCGGCCGACATCAACGCCGCGGGCGGCTCGGCCATCTACGTCCACACCGACGTTGCCGACGCCGAATCGGTCGAGTCCGCGGTCACCCAGATCGTCGGTCACTTCGGCCGCCTGGACTTCGCCCACAACAACGCCGGCGTATTCAGCCCGGCTCCGACGGCGGACCTGGACGTCGAGCGGTGGCGGTGGGTCATCGACGTCAACCTCACCGGCGTCTTCCTCTGCATGAAGTACCAACTGCCGCACATCGTGAACCACACCGGCGCAGTGGTCAATACGGCATCGGTGTGGTCCCAGGCCGGCGCCGCCACCCAGGCGGCCTACAGCGCCAGCAAGCACGGTGTGGTCGGTCTGACCCGCACCGCCGCCCTGGACTACGGCGCCACCGGAGTGCGCATCAACGCCATCGCCCCCGGACCCATCGCCACCGCGATGACCGCCTCGGTGCCCGGCGACATCATGGACGCCGTCGTCGGCCGCACGGCCGCGGGTCGCTACGGCAGGCCCGACGAGGTCGGCAAGGCCGTCGTGTGGCTGTGCTCGCCGGACTCCTCCTACGTCAACGGCGTCGTCCTCCCCGTCGACGGCGGATGGCTGGCCGCATGAACGTCCCAGTACCGCACTCAACCTCAGCGACACCACCGAATCAGGAGAATCGACCATGACCGACCTCACTTGGGCGCTCGCGCAGTACCGCACCCCGGACGGCATCGCGACCGGCATTCACGTCGACGACCGGGTCCTCGCAGCACCGCAGGCGCTCGGCGGACTCGACGTGATGGAACTCCTTGCGGACTGGGAACACTGGGCAACGGTGCTGCGCACCCTCGACCTCGACTCCCTGACGCCGGTCGGGGACGTCGACCTGGTGGCGCCCCTGACCTATCCGAACAAGGTGATCTGCGCCGGGGCGAACTACTACGATCACGCCGATGAGATGGGAGTCGACCGGCCAGACCCGGCGGTCGAGCCCTTCTTCTTCCTCAAGACACCGACCACCACCGTCGTCGGTCCCACCGCGGAGGTCGCCATCTTCGACGACGGTCGCTCGCAGGTGGATTGGGAAGCCGAACTGGGTGTGGTGATCGGGCGCAGGTGCGCCGGCCTCGAGGCCGCCGACGCCGCCGAGGTGGTCGCCGGCTACCTCGTCGCCAACGACGTATCCGACCGCGGGGTCTTCCACCGAAACGGCGCGGTGGCACCACCTTTCGAGTGGGACTGGCTGGGACACAAGAGCCAGGACGGCTTCTGCCCACTCGGTCCGGGCCTGGTGCCTGCCTGGCTGGTGCCCGACCCGCAGGCACTCAAGATCCGTCTCGACGTCAACGGCATCGTCAAGCAGGACTCCAACACCTCTCAGATGGTCGTGGACGTCCACCGCTTGATCGCGGCCGCGAGTCGGGTGTTCACGCTTGAGCCCGGCGACGTCATCCTCACTGGCACACCCGCGGGCGTCGGCATGCCGCGCAAGGACTTCCTCCGTCCCGACGACGTCGTCAACGTCGAGATCGAGGGCATCGGCCGCATCTCGAACAAGGTCGTGGCCAAGTGACGAGCCCCGCAGGCACCACGACGGGGTGGCCGGCCGCAGGACCCATTCCCACGACGATGCGTGCCGTGGCCTTCCACGAGTTCGGTGGGCCCGACGTGCTGCGGGTCGACGAGGTACCCACCCCCCGAGCGAGTTCCGGTGAGGTCCTCATCCGCATCGCCGCCGTGAGCGTGGGGCGATTGCTCGACCTCGTTGCCCGCTCCGGCCATCACCCCTACGCGACGTTCACCTTCCCGCACGTCCTGGGCGCCGAGCACACCGGCGTCGTGGCGGCCGTCGGCGACGACGTCACGGGATTTGCCGTCGGTGACCGGGTCGCCACGTTCCCCGTCCTCACCGACCCGAGCTGTCCCATGGTGGCCGCGGGATTCGCCGAACTCTCACCCAGCGCCAGGATCATCGGCACCCATCTTTCCGGCGCCTATGCCGACTACATTGCGGTTCCCGCCACCAACGTCTTCGCGGTACCCGACGACATGACCCCGGCCGACGCCACGGCCCTGGCCTTGGCCGGCGTGGTGGCGATGAACCAGTTCACCCGGGCGGGACTCGTCGCAGGACAACGGGTCGTCGTCCAGGGGGCGTCCTCGGCGCTCGGGTCCACCACCGCACTGCTGGCCCGCCACCTCGGGGCGCGGGTGATCGCCACCTCGCGCGACGAGGCCAAGCGTTCCCGGCTTCGCGAACTCGGCTTCGACGCCGTGCTGCAGGCTTCCTCGGCGAGCTTCGCCGACGAGGTGCGTGCGGTGTTCGACGGCCACGGCGCCGACCTCGTCGTGGACAATCTCGGCGATCCTCTGGTGTGGACCCACGGCATGGATGCACTGGCCGCAGGCGGGGCGATGGTGTCGTCCGGCGCCTTCCTCGGCAGGACGGTGCCGGTCGACCTGCAGCGGCTCTACTCGTTCGGGCAACGGGTGATCGGCGTGCGCTCCGGGAATCTCGATGCCGCTCAGCGTCTCTGGAGCGAGGCAGCGGCCGGCTTCCGCAGCGTGGTCGACCGGACCTTTCCCCTCACCGAGGCCGCGCGGGCACACGAATACGTCGAGGCCAGTGCCAACGTCGGTCGCGTTGCCCTGCTCACCGAACCCGATGCGTGATCCCATCAACTTCTGAGAAAGGCATCCACCCCATGACCGAAACACCAGACACCGCAGCCGAACCTGCCGCACCGGTGTCCAAGCTGGGCTACGTCACCTTCGACACACCCGACGTCGAACGCATGACCTGGTACTACACCAAGGTCCTCGACCTCGAAGTCGTCGAACAGTCACACGACTACGCCTACCTCACCACCGGCGCCGATCACCACTGCGTCGTGATCCGCAAGACCGACGCGGCCAAGCCCCGCTCGGCGGTCGGCTACGAGGTGTGGGGCTCGCTCGGCGACGCCCACCAACGATTGAAGGACGCCGGCTACGACGTGGAGCGCCGTTCCGACGCCGCACCGGGCACGCCCGACGTCCTCGTCATGGCCGAACCCTCCACCGGCGCCGAACTCCACCTGTTCGAGAACCAGACCCCGAGCGGTGTCGACGGCCGGGCCACCCTTCGTCCGACCAAGCTCGGGCACGTCGCTGCGTTCACCACCGAACTCGAACGGCTGCAGGGCTTCTACCAGGATCTGCTCGGTTTCAAGTGGTCCGACACCATCGGGGACTTCTTCGTCTTCCTGCGGTGCAACGCCGATCACCACGCCGCCAACTTCCTCCGCAGCATCAACAAGACGGGCATGCATCACATCGCCTACGAGATGCGGGATCCCAACCACCTGATCACGATGGTGGACCATCTGGCCAAGAACGACTTTCGGCTGCACTGGGGCCCCGGCCGCCACGGGCCGGGTCACAACATGTTCACCTACCACCGCGATCCCGACGGCAACACGATCGAACTCTTCACCCAGCTCGACCTCATCCACGACGAGTCCAAGGGGTACTTCGAGCCCCGCCCATGGCACGAGAACTACCCGCAATACCCCCGGACGTGGGAGGTCGACATCGCCACCATCAACATGTGGGGCCCGGTCACCGAGTCGGAGCTGGAACGGTGAGCACCCAGACGCACGTCGAGGACCCCGAGTTGGAACGGTTGTACGGTGACTTCGCCGCCGAACACCTCAACCCGCTGTGGACCCAACTCGGCGACCTGATGCCAATGGCGCCAACACCGAAAGCCGTTCCCTACGTCTGGAAGTGGTCGATGCTGTACCCACTCGCTCAGCGAGCGGGTGACCTCGTCCCGGTTGGCCGCGGCGGCGAGCGGCGGGCGATCGCGCTGGCCAACCCCGGCCTTGGCGGCCTGCCGTATGCGTCCCCGACGCTGTGGGCGGCCATCCAGTACCTCGGTCCCAAGGAGACCGCACCCGAGCACCGCCACAGCCAGAACGCCTTCCGCTTCGTCGTCGAGGGCGACGGGGTGTGGACCGTGGTCAACGGGGACCCTGTCGCGATGCGGCGGGGCGATCTGCTCCTCACCCCGGGGTGGGCCTTTCACGGTCACCACAACGAGACCGACCATCCGATGGCGTGGATCGACGGTCTGGACATCCCGTTCGTCAACTACACCGACACCGGGTTCTTCGAGTTCGGCTCCGACGGCGTCACCGACGAATCCACGCCAGACGTCTCCCGGGCCGAGCGCCTGTGGTCGCATCCCGGTCTGCGGCCGCTCGTCGGTCTCGGCAGGCGGACCACCACGCCGATTGCCGCCTACCGGTGGGAGCACACCGACGCCGCACTGCACGAGCAACTCGCGCTCGAAGACGAGGGTTACGCCGCCACCACCGAACCCGGCCACGCCGCGGTGCGCTTCACCAACCCCACCACCGGTGGTGACATCATGTCGACCATTCGGGCCGAGTTCCACCGCCTGCGGGGCGGCACCCGCACCAGGGCCCGACGCGACGTCGGATCCACGGTGTACCAGGTGTTCGACGGCGTCGGCCGATTCCAATTGGGAGACAACACGTCCGAGGTCGGCACCGGCGACCTCGTCGTCGTCCCGTCCTGGACGGAATGGTCCATCGAAGCCGAGACGGACTTCGACGTGTTCGCCTTCTCGGACGCGCCCATCGTGGAGCGCCTGCACTTCGACCGCAGCCACGTCACCGAAGGAGCCTGACCATGAGACTCGCCACCCTGAGAACCGCCACCGGCACGGCGGCCGTGCGGATCGACGATCCCGCGACCGCGACGGTCATCGACGGCTTCGCCGATCTGTCGGTGCTCCTGAGCGCGCCGAACTGGCAGTCCCTGGCCCGCGAGGCGGCAGGCGCGACGATCGACCTGACCGACGCCGACTACGCGCCGGTGGTGCCGAACCCCGGCAAGATCGTCTGCGTCGGACTGAACTACGCCACCCACATCACCGAGATGGGCCGCGACCTCCCGCAGTACCCGACGCTCTTCGCCAAGTTCGCCGAGGCACTCACCGGTCCGTACGACGACGTCGTCGTTCCCGGATACGCTGCCGCCGAGCTGGATTGGGAGGCCGAGCTGGCGGTCGTCGTCGGGACGCGGGCCTACCAGGTCGCCGAGGCGGACGCCGACGCCTACATCGCGGGGTACTCGGTGATCAACGACTACACGATGCGGGACTACCAGTACCGCACCCTGCAGTGGGACCAGGGCAAGACGTTCGAGAAGACCAGTGGCTTCGGCCCCCACCTGGTCACCGACTACACCCTGGGGACCCGCATCGAGGCGCGTCTGGAGGGTGAGGTGATGCAGAGCGCCAGCACCGACGACCTGGTGTTCGGCCCGGCGAAGCTCGTCGAGTACATCAGCCACATCGTCACGCTGCAGCCCGGTGACGTGATCATCACCGGCACCACCGGCGGTGTCGGTCACGCACGGAAGCCCGCCCGCTACATCCAGAGCGGCGAGACCGTCGAAGTGAGCATCGAGGGCATCGGCACCGTGAAGAACACGACGATCGTCAAGTAGGCATCCGATGGCGTTCGACGCACTCGACCTCTCCGAGCGACTCCTGATCGCCCGCCGCGGCACCGCGTACCTGGCGCAGCGCGTCGCCGAGCTGACCGATTCCGACTTCGACGG
>NZ_JBEVLO010000458.1:0-6961 GCF_040509115.1 Mycobacterium sp.
GAGACGCCGGAGGGCCGCTCGATCGTGGTCCACGCCAAGCAGGCGCACGGCCTGCGCGAGCGGGACGACGTCCAGGGCGCCACCTGGATCGAATTCACCGCCCAGACCCGGATGTCGGGGGTGGACGTGGCCGGCCGGCAACTGCGTAAGGGCGCCACGGCCCAGGTCTCCGAGTGGGTCCGGGCCAACGGGGGACGCGTCCCGGCGGACCTGAAGGACATCGTCGAGGAGATCTCGGACGCGGGGGGCACCCCGCTCGTGGTCGCCGAACAGGCCCGGGTCCTGGGGGTGATCCATCTCAAGGACGTGGTGAAGAACGGCATGCGCGAGCGGTTCGACGAGATGCGCCGGATGGGCATCCGCACCGTGATGATCACCGGCGACAACCCGCGCACCGCCGCGGCGATCGCCCGCGAGGCCGGGGTGGACGACTTCCTGGCCGAGGCCACCCCGGAGGACAAGCTGGCGCTGATCCGGCGCGAGCAGGAGGGCGGCAAGCTGGTCGCGATGACCGGCGACGGCACCAACGACGCACCCGCGCTCGCCCAGGCCGACGTCGGGGTCGCGATGAACACCGGCACGGTCGCCGCCAAGGAGGCCGGCAACATGGTCGACCTCGACTCCGACCCCACCAAGCTCATCGAGATCGTCGAGATCGGCAAGCAGTTGCTGATCACCCGCGGGGCGTTGACCACGTTCTCCATCGCCAACGACATCGCCAAGTACTTCGCGATCATCCCGGCGATGTTCGTCGTGCTGTTCCCCGGCCTCGACCTGCTCAACGTGATGCGGCTGCACAGCCCGCAATCGGCGATCCTGTCCGCGGTGATCTTCAACGCCATCGTGATCGTCGTGCTGATTCCGTTGGCACTCAGAGGTGTCCGCTACACGCCCAGCAGCGCATCGAAGCTGTTGAGTCGCAACCTTCTGGTCTACGGCCTCGGTGGCATCATCGCCCCCTTCGTCGGCATCAAACTCATCGACCTCGTCGTCCAACTCTTCCCCGGGATGTCCTAACATGAAGTACTCCAACCTCGTTCGTCAGCACTGGGCAGCCCTTCGGGCGCTGCTGGTGCTCACGGTGATCGTCGGCGGCGCCTACCCGCTGTTCATCTGGGCCGTCGCGCAGCTGCCCGGCCTGCAGAGCAAGGCCGACGGTTCGATCGTCGAAGTCGGCGGACGGCAGGTCGGCAGCAGCCTCATCGGCCAGCTCTTCACCGACGCCGACGGCAATCCGCTGCCGCAATACCTGCAGAGCCGCCCGTCCGCCGCGGGCGACGGATACGACCCGATGGCCACCAGCGCAAGCAATCTGGGCCCCGAGAGCGTCCTCGACGCACCGGACAAGCCGAGCCTCTTGACCCTCGTCTGCACCCGCAGCGCGGACGTCGCCACCCAGAACGGCGTCGACGGTGCCCGGCCGTTCTGCACCGGCGGGGGCGTCGGCGCGGTGCTGTCGGTGATCGGCCCGCGCGATGCCCGCGGCAACGTCACCAACCCCACCCAGGTGGTCAGTGTCAACGAACCCTGCGACGTCACCACCACGCCGTTCCTCGCCACCTACGAGGGTGTCCGAGTCGAATGCGCCCAACCCGGTGAGGACTACGCAGCCGGCCAGATCGTCCCGATCCGCGGGGCCGCCCCCGCCGACCCGGTGGTGCCCGCCGACGCCGTGACCGCCAGCGGCAGCGGGTTGGATCCCGACATCTCCCCCGCCTACGCCGACCTGCAGGTGAATCGCATCGCGCAGGCGCGCGGTCTGACCCCCGAACAGGTCAGGTCCGTCATCACCGCCCACACCGACGGACGCGCGCTCGGCTTCATGGGCGAACCCACCGTCGACGTGCTCGGCACCAACATCGCCCTCGACGAGCTGCGCCCGGGTGGATGATGGGAGGGTGACTCCCGAGCCGCCTGCCAAGCCCAGGCACCCCACCAAGCGGGGTGAACTGCGCATCTACCTGGGCGCGGCACCGGGAGTCGGCAAGACCTTCGCCATGCTGGGTGAGGCGCACCGACGGCGCGAACGAGGCACCGACCTCGTCGCCGCCGTCATCGAGACCCACGGCCGCAAGAAGACCGCCGACCTCCTCGACGGCATCGAGATCATCCCACCGCACTACGTCACCTACCGCGGCACCGACTTCCCAGAACTCGACGTCGACGCCGTGCTACGCAGACGACCCGAGGTCGTGCTGGTCGACGAGCTCGCCCACACCAACACCCCCGGCTCCAGGAACGCCAAACGGTGGCAGGACGTCGACGAACTCCTCGCCGCGGGCATCACCGTCGTCTCGACCGTCAACGTCCAGCACCTCGAAAGTCTCAACGACGTCGTCGCGCAAATCACCGGCATCGAGCAACAGGAGACCGTGCCCGACGAGGTGGTCCGCAGAGCCGACCAGATCGAACTCGTCGACATCACCCCGGAAGCGCTGCGGCGCAGGCTCTCCCACGGCAACGTCTACGCACCTGAACGCGTCGACGCGGCCCTGAGCAACTACTTCCGGCAGGGCAACCTCACCGCTCTGCGCGAGCTCGCCCTCCTGTGGCTGGCCGATCAGGTCGACGCCGCACTCGCCAAGTACCGCGCCGACCACGAGATCAGCGACACCTGGGAGGCCCGCGAGCGCGTCGTCGTCGCCGTCACCGGCGGTGACGAGTCGGAGACCCTGGTGCGCAGGGCCTTTCGCATCGCCTCGCGGTCCAGCGCCGAGCTGATGGTCGTGCACGTCGTCCGAGGCGACGGCCTGTCCGGTGTCGCGGCCCCGCAAATGGGCAAGGTCCGCGAACTCGCCGCAAGCCTCGGCGCCACGCTGCACACCGTCGCAGGCGACGACGTGTCCGGCGCCCTGCTGGACTTCGCCCGCGAAATGAACGCCACCCAACTGGTTCTCGGCACCTCGAGGCGGTCTCGGTGGGCCCGCATCTTCGAGGAGGGCATCAGCGCGGCCACGGTGCAGCACTCGGGGAAGATCGACGTGCACATGGTGACCCACGATCAGGCCAAGGGCGCGCCGTCGTGGCAGGTGTCACCCCACGAGCGGCGGCTGGCGTCCTGGCTGGCGGCCGTGCTGGTCCCCGCGGCGTGGTGCGCGGTGATCGCGTTGGTGCTCGACAAGTTCCTCGGCATCGCCGGGGAGAGCGCGCTGTTCTTCGTCGGCGTGGTCGTGGTGGCACTGCTCGGCGGCGTCGCGCCTGCCGCCGCGTCCGCAGTGCTCTCCGGCCTGCTTCTCAACTACTTCCTGGTCCAACCGCGCTACAGCTTCACCATCTCCGACCCCGACAGCGCCATCACGATCGCCGTGCTCTTCATCGTCGCCGTCGCCGTCGCCGCCCTGGTCGACGGGGCGGCCAAACGAGCCAGGGAGGCCCGTCGCGCCTCCCAAGAGGCCGAACTCCTCGCCCTTTTCGCCGGGTCCGTGCTGCGCGGCGCCGACCTGGAAACCTTGCTCGAACGCGTACGGGAGACCTACTCTCAACGCGCCGTCAGCTTCCTGCGCGAGCGCGACGGCCGCGAACAGATGGTGGCCTGCGTCGGCGCCGATCCGTGCGTCCGAGTGGAAACCGCCGACACCGCAATCGAAGTCGGGGACGACGAGTTCTGGATGCTGATGAGCGGACGGCAGTTGGCCGCCCGCGACCGCCGGGTTCTGACCGCCGTCGCCAAGCAGGCCGCCGGGCTGGTGCGCCAACGCGAACTCACCGAGGAGGCCGGCCAGGCCGAGGCCATCGCGCGCGCCGACGAACTGCGCCGCGCCCTGCTCTCGGCGGTCAGCCACGACCTCCGCACCCCGTTGGCCGGGGCCAAGGCCGCCGTGTCGAGCCTGCGGGCGGACGACGTGGGCTTCTCCCCCGAGGACACCGCAGAACTACTGGCGACCGTGGAGGAGTCCATCGACCAGCTCACCGCGCTGGTCGGCAACCTGCTCGACTCGTCCCGCCTGGCCGCAGGCGTCGTACGGCCCGAGCTGCGTCACCTCTACCTCGACGAGATCGTGCACCGCGCGATCGTCGGATTGCCAAGGGGAGCAGCGGGGTTGGATCGCATCAAGGTCGACGTCGGCGACACCGCCGTGACGGCCGACGGCGGTCTGCTGGAACGCGTCCTCGTCAACGTCATCGACAACGCCCTTCGCTATGCGCCGGACGGGATGGTCCGGATCAACGCGGGCCGGGTCGGTGACCGCGTGATCATCAACGTCGTCGACGAGGGACCGGGCGTTCGACGCAGCCAGATCGACGAGTTGTTCGCCCCGTTCCAACGGCTCGGCGATCACGACAACACCACCGGCGTGGGACTGGGTCTCTCCGTCGCGCAGGGTTTCGTCGAAGCGATGGGCGGCAGCATCGCCGCCACCGACACACCAGGCGGTGGCCTGACCGTCGAGATCGACCTCGCCGCCCCCGGCGAGGAGGCGCCATGACCAGGGTGCTGGTGATAGACGACGAACCGCAGATCCTGCGTGCGCTACGCATCAACCTCTCCGTCCGCGGCTACGAGGTGCACACGGCCGACACTGGCGCACAAGCACTTCGGGTTGCCGCCGAGCACAAGCCGGACGTCGTCGTCCTGGACCTCGGGCTGCCCGACATGTCCGGCATCGAAGTGCTCGAAGGGTTGCGAGGCTGGCTCACCGCGCCCGTCATCGTCTTGTCGGCGCGCGCCGACTCCTCGGACAAGGTCGAGGCCCTCGACGCGGGCGCCGACGACTACGTCACCAAACCGTTCGGCATGGACGAGTTCCTGGCCCGCCTCCGCGCGGCCGTGCGGCGCGGCGCAGCGTCGGTGGAGACCGATGAACCCGTCGTCGAAACCGCCTCATTCACCGTCGATCTGGCGGCCAAGAAGGTGACGCGACACGGTCACGAAGTGCATCTGACCCCCACCGAGTGGGGCATGCTCGAGATGCTGGTGCGCAACCGAGGCAAGCTCGTCGGCCGCGACGAACTGCTCAAGGAAGTGTGGGGACCGGCCTACGCCAAGGAGACCCACTACTTGAGGGTGTACCTCGCGCAACTGCGCCGCAAGCTGGAGGACGACCCGGCCAAGCCCAAGCACCTGCTGACCGAAACGGGGATGGGATACCGCTTCCAGGAGTGAGTGCTTGCTAGTCGACGGCGAGCAACTGCTTGGCGATGCCGACGAGCGGCTGATGTAGCTCGAGCACGGCCTGCGACGGATCCTCTTCCAAAAGAGCGTTGGTCACCAACGTCGATATCGTCGCGACCAGCGCCTGGCAGCGGAACCGATCCTGCTTGGACTGCACCTCCAGCACCATCGCGATGCCCTCGACGAACTGCTGTTGCATGTCGATACGCTTCGCGATCGCCTCGGGGCCCGCGGTGTACACGCCGATCAGGTAGAGCCGCGAGAGCCCCGGGTCGGTCGCCATCACCACGAGGTACGTCTTCAAGAACGCGGCGAACCGATCCATGGGGTTCTCGGTCTCGGGCGTCTGGCGGATGACGTCGAGTACCGAGCCCTGCCTCCGCCGGTAACTGGACAGGAAGCAGTCCTGCTTGGACGCGAACAACTCGTAGAAGGTCTGCCGGGACACCCCTGCGCTTCTGATGAGGTCGGCGACGCTGGTGTCGAGATACCCCTGCGCGGACATCACGGATTCGAGCGCACGGAAGATGCGCTCACGCTGATGGTCCTTGACCTCGTCCCGGCTCAATTGGTGCCTGCCGGGTCTGAGTTGCTTGGTGGTGTTCATACCTACGCCGAGTGTGCGAATGGAGGCCGGTCAGGCCCGAGTCTAGCCACCCGAGAGACGAGAGCGGATTGACGCTTCCGGCTATTTTCGCCGTTTGGAATTGCGGTCCATGAACAAACATGTCTATATTTGCCGGAGGCGGTCCAGTTCAGGTGCCGCCCGCGTGGCGGACGACGCCAGACCTGCTCGGATGACGGTGCATGGCACCCGCGTCGCAACGCTTCGGGCGGGTCCAGATGGGGGGACTGGATCCGCCCGGACCACGTGGCCTCAGCCGTCCTTGGTCGCCTGCAGCGTGTAGGTCAACGGCATCCGATCGCGCCCTTTCGCCAGGATGAACTCGCCGGCGAAGTCAGGACTCGGAATCATGTTCTCCCCCAACGGATTCCACGGCACCTCGCGGTGCTCCTCGAAGGCGGTGATCGCCAGCCCGGCGCCCAGCAGCGCGGTGAAGATCTCGCCGAGGCCGTGATTGAAGATGACCGACTCGGGTGCCGCGACCGTGCCCGACCCCGCGTAGGTCTCGTCCTCGACGAACACCGTGCCGTCGGTCTCGAAGTACGGATACTCGAGTACCAGCAGCCCGTCCGGCCGCGGATCGCTCATCGCCCACAGGACGGGGTGGCCCTCCCGGATGAAGAGCCGCCCGCCCGGCCGCAGAAGCCCCGCGACGACGTCGGCCCAGCGCCGAACGTCGGGCAGCCAGCACAGCGCCCCGATGCCGGTGAAGACCAGGTCGGCGCATTCCGCCCCAAGCACGTCGACCGCGTCGTACGCATCGGACTGGACGAATCGCACGTCTGGGGCGGCGCGACCGGCCAGCGCACGCGCCGCCTCCAGCGCGGACGGCGAGAAGTCGAGCCCGGTGACCGAGCGCGCGCCCAGCCGCGCCAGCGACACCGTGTCGGTGCCGATGTGGCATTGCAGGTGCACGACGTCGGCGCCGTCGAGGCCGCCCAGCCGCGGCACGTCGTAGCGCACCACGTCGGACAGATGAGCGGGGTCGTCGAACCCGGCGAGGTCGTAGCCGTCGGGTCCGGTGTGCAGCGGCACCCGCGACTCCCAGTTGGCCAGGTTGACGCTGCGCCAGTCGTCGATCATCTGATCCCCCCCACGCGATTTGTGCACGTTTACCCGCGCGCACCGCGGGTTTCAACACGCAAATCGCTTTAGTCGGCCAGCGCGATCAACTTCGCGCGCACCAGGTCCGGTCGCTCGTCGATGACGAAGTGCCCGGCGTC
>NZ_JBEVLO010000459.1:0-46413 GCF_040509115.1 Mycobacterium sp.
TTGAGTCGCATGGTCACTCCTAAGTGGTGCACACCAAGCATGCACCTGGACAAGACATCATTGCCACTATGAACAAACCCAAGTCGGTATTCATTACCGGCGGCGCGGCAGGCATCGGGCGGGCGACCGCACTGTCCTTTGCGAAGAAGGGCTACCTCGTCGGCGCTTACGACGTCGACGAGGTTGGCTTGTCGTCCCTCGCCGACGCGATCGAGGACCTTGGCGCGACGGCGGTGACCGGCCACCTCGACGTCACCGACGCCGACGAGACGTCCAACCGGGTGGCCGAGTTCGCCGAAGCCGCAGGAGGGCGCCTCGACGTGATGGTCAACAATGCGGGCATCCTGGTCGCCGGCCGGTTCGAGGACATCCCCGTGGCGACGCACCACGCGGAAATCGACGTCAACGCCAAGGGCGTGGTCAACGGACTGCACGCGGCGTTCCCGTTCCTGAGGTCGACGCCCGGCTCCGTCGTGGTGAACCTCGCGTCGGCCTCCGCCATCTACGGCCAAGCCGAACTCGCGAACTACAGCGCCACCAAGTTCTTCGTCCGCGCCATCACCGAGGCACTCGACATCGAATGGAGCCGCTACGACATCCGTGTCATCGCGATGTGGCCCCTGTACGTGCAGACCGCCATGACCGACGACATCAAGACGGGCACCACCGAGTCACTCGGCATCCGGCTCACGGCACAGGACATCGCCGACGACATCGTCAAGGCCGTCGAGCCGTCGTTGCCGCGGCGACTGATTCACCAGGTGCACTTCCCCGTTGGGCAGCAGGCGAAGACCATGGCTCTTGGCGCCAGGTTCTCCCCGGCCTGGTTGACGCGACTGGTCAACAAGCGACTCGCCCACCCCTGACGCGGAAGCGGGGCAATCGATCAGCTCTTCTTGCTGGGAATCACGATCACGACGATGAGTGTGATGATGCTGAAGAACAATCCCAGGATGCCCCAGCCGATGGCACTGCGGCCCTTCGTCGCGGCTATCACCCCGCAGATGACGGCCGCGATGACGCTGCCGATCGCCACGAAGATGCCCTTGATGCCGCGCAGGATGAAACCGGCAGCCACGGTGTTGTCCGAAGCCATGAGTACGACGTTGTGCAGCATGGGACTGCCACCTCCGCGTTGAGACATCCGGCGACGTTCGCCGATCGTGGTCAATTACCCACCGCGTCGCCATCGAACCGCGTATTCAGCTGCCTCACAGAGAATTCGTGTTCACCCGCCAGACAGGCTGCATTCGCCGTTGCGCCGGGCAATGTTTCGCCGTCGCCTGATCTCCACACCCCGCCGATTGCGACAGGATTGGCGTCGTGACCGAGATCGACTTCGCCATCCTGGACGTGCCGCGTGACACCGCGCCCCCCGACGCCGACGCCTACCTGCGCGCAGCGATGGCGTGGCACTTCGGCCAGGACACCGGGTCGCCGTTCTGGCTCCGGGCGGCAGAGCACCTGGACTTCGATCCGTGTTCCGACGTGCGGACGTTCGACGACCTGCGACTCTTCCCGAACGTGGTCGACGAATTGCGCTGCGTGCCTGTGGAAGATCTCATCCCACGCGGCTACGGCACGCCCCTCCCGCTACCGCGGATCTACGAGTCGGGGGGCACGACGGGTGCTCCCAAGCGCACCGCCCAACTGCCCGACTGGGTGGAACAGGTCACCCGGTGGCAGGTCGAGGACTTCACCGCCGGTGGCTTCGTCGCCGGCGGCGGGCTGCTGTGCATGATGCCGAGCGGTCCACACGGCGTCGGACACTTCGACCGGGAGGTCGCCGAACGGCTCGGGTCGACGTTCCACGCCATCGACCTCGATCCCCGCTGGGTCAAGAAGCTGGCCGCTCGCGAGGCCACCGCCGACGTGCAGGCGTATGTGGAGCACCTGGTCACGCAGGCCAGGTTCATCCTCCAAACCCAATCCGTGGTCAACCTGCATGCCACGCCGCCACTACTGGAAGCCCTTGTACGACAGGACGATCTGGTCGAATTGCTGAACGCCAAGATTCGCTACGTGCTGCTGAGCGGCGCGCACGTCGAGCCCGACACCATCGACGTCATCCGTGACGTGTTTCCCGACACCGCCGTCGCCACGGTGTTCGGCAGCACGATGATCCTGTCGCAGGCGGCCACCCGAATCGGCGACGACGGCGACGTCGTGTTCGACCCACGGTCGCCGTACGTCCTGTTCTGGGTGGTCGATCCCGACACCGGTGAGCGCGTACCGTACGGCGACCGTGGCCAGGTGGTGATGAACCACGTCAGCAAGGGGATGTTCATCCCGAACAACCTGGAACGAGACACGGCCGTCAGAATGCGGTCCCCCGCAGGACATCTCGGAGACTCCGTCAGCGAAGTCGCGCCGGTATCGGTGTTCGACGGCGAGCGAGTCATCGAAGGCGTGTACTGACCGTGGACCTCGTTCCGCTCGATGCACTCGGGCCGCGTGGCGAATACCGTACGCGCAAGACCGAATTGATCTTCGATACCCGCAACAGTCCGGTCGCCGAGTTGAGCATGGTGCCGACGATGTTCGTCAGCCGTTCGATCAGCACTCAACGCAAGGCCCGTCCCCTCCCGTTCGCTGAACGGGAGGCAGCGTTGACCCGCGCCGCCGACCACTTCCTGACCTCGACGATCGCCGGACTCGACTTCGACGAGTACGTGGCTTTGACGTGTCGAGTCTCGGGCCTGCCGATGGCGGTGGCCCGAGCAGGCGCCCACGCCGTCGCCGAAGGACTGGCCACCGCCTTCGACGCGCTACGACCGGCACGGCCTGCAGGCGCGGTCCTGGACTGGCGCGACGTCGCGGCGACCGGTGGGGCGGTGTGGACCCGCCGCGGCGAAGTACTCGCGGTGCACGCACCCGGCAACGCGCCGGGCGTGCACGGAGCGTGGCCGCAGGCGCTCGCGCTCGGCTACCGGATTGCGGTCAGGCCGTCGCGCCGGGAACCCTTCACCGCGCACCGGGTGGTCACGGCATTGCGCCACTGTGGCTTTCGCCCCACGGATGCGCTGTTTCTGCCCACCGACCATCACGGTGCGGAGGAGCTGATCCGCGCTGCCGACCTCGCAATGGTGTACGGCGGTCAGGACGTCGCCGACCAGCACGCGGGAGATCCCACCGTGCTACTCAACGGTCCCGGCCGCACCAAGATCCTCATCACAGCCGAATGCGACTGGCGCGACCATCTCGACGTCATCGTCGAATCCATTGCCGGGCTGGGCGGCATGGCCTGCGTGAACGCCACCGCGGTCCTGTACGAGGGCGATCCGGAACCGCTCGCCGATGCCATCGCCGAACGTCTGGCGGTGTTGCCTTCGCTGCCGAACACCGATGAGGCGGCCGTCCTTCCGACAACGACGGTCGCGACCGCGCACGCGATCGCCGCACACCTCACCCGTGCTGCGGCGAAGGCCCGACCGATACTCGGTGCCGATCAGGTCGTTGCCGATCTCCTCGACGGCAACGCCGTACTTCGGCCTGCCGTCCACCTTCTCCGCGAGGTGGACGTGGACACCATCAACGTCGAGTTGCCGTTCCCCTGCGTGTGGGTGTCGGCGTGGTCCAGGTCCGACGGCCTCGCCCCGCTTCGGAAGTCGTTGGTCGTCAATGCGATCACGACCGACGACGACCTGATCGAGGACCTCGTCCACGACGCGTCGATCACCAACGTCTACCGCGGCCACTGCCCAACCCAGTTTGCGGCGCCCCACGTCCCACACGAGGGGTACCTGGCGGACTTCCTGATGCGCAATAAGGGCTTCGTCCACCGGGGGCAGTCCCTTCCCTCGGCGAGCACGGCTGACCGCAACGTCGGGTTCATCCGCACCTAACCTCCGCGCCCGCCGCGAGTCGCCCGGGGCATGTGGACTGGCGGCAGTCCGAAGATCCCGCCGGAAGGAACCCGACATGCCAGAGCAGGACACCACCACCGTCGACCGCGGGGCCACCGTCGGCGAAGCCGGCGAGACCAGCACCGTCGGCGTCGTCGAAGTCGTCCAGTCCGAGGTCGACGACCTCGTCGAGGAAGCCACGGCGGGCGGGCTCGTCATCCGGCACGTCCTGGGGCGGCAGCTCGTCGCAGGCCACGGCCTCAGCGCCCAACTCCTCGACGCTGCCACCGAGGTGTCCGTCGCCGTCGCCCATGCACCCGCCACGGTCGTTGCCGAGATCCGGGGCGGAGCCACCCTGCCTGCGGCGCTCACACACTCCGGCACCGAGGTTCGCGGCGTCGTCGCGCATGCGGGCAGCCGCGTCCGCACCGCCGTCGGCGAATACGTCGGAAACCAGGCGGTCCTGCCCAACGCCTTCGTCGTCGGAGCCGTCGACGTCGTCGAATCGGTACTGCGCGCACAGGGTTCGGTCGCCGCCTGCACCGTCGACGCGGTGTTCACCGTCGCCGCGGCGACCACCAACGGCACCGACGTCCGCGCGACCATCGCCGGTGAACGCGCGGAGATCGGCAATCGCGTAGACGCGTCTCGCGACGAGATCGGCGAAGCCTGGGCCCGCGCCATCGACGAGTTACGTTCGCGCTGATCACAACCGGCGTGACGGCGCCGGACCGACGGTAGCGTCGCGAGCCGTGAATGAGGACTGGCTCGCCGTCATCGTCGGCCTGGCATTGCTCGCGCTCGTGCTCGTCGGTGTCATCCCCGGCAGCGTGATTCCGTGACCGAGCAGAGCACCGACGCCGAGGAACACGCAGAGCTGTCGCGCCCCGGCCTCGGCTACGCGATCGCGGGCGTCCTCGTCGTCGTGGTGCTCGGCGCCGGGACTCGCTACCTCGAGGCGCAGGTCCCGCAGTGGGCGGCGGGCACGCCGCTGGCCAAGGTCGCCAAGTCGATCGAATTCCCGATCTACGCAATCGCTCTCGGCCTTCTAGGCAACTTCGTGTTGACCAAGCTGGCGATCCGCGACGCGCTCTCGCGCGGCTTCCGCACCGAGTTCTTCATCAAGACGGGGCTGGTGCTCCTCGGCGCCTCGATCAATCTCAAGGTGCTCGCGACCGCCGCCGTGCCCGCGATCATCCAGGCGCTGTTGCTGATCACGATCGTGTTCGGCTTCACCTGGTGGCTCGGCGGGCGCCTCGGACTCGACGACAAACTCCGCGCCCTGCTCGCTTCGGCGGTATCGATCTGCGGCGTGAGCGCCGCCATCGCCGCCGCCGGTGCCGTGCAGGCCAAGCGAGAGCAACTGGCGTACGCCGCGTCCCTCGTCATCGCATTCGCGCTGCCCTCGATATTCCTGCTGCCATGGCTCGCAGGCGTCTTCGGCCTCTCCGATGCGGTCGCGGGCGCATGGATCGGCGGCAACATCGACACCACCGCCGCCGTGGCGGCGTCCGGCGCCATCGCCGGCGAGGACGCATTGGCGATCGCCACCATCGTCAAGACCACCCAGAACGCCCTCATCGGCTTCGTCGCCATCGCACTGACGGCGTACTTTGCGCTGAAGGTGGAGCGCAAGGATGCATCGGAGGCCCGGCCGACCATCGGCCAGTTCTGGGAGCGGTTCCCGAAGTTCGTCCTCGGGTTCATCGCCGCCTCCGTCATCGGCACCCTCTACCTGCAGTGGGGCGGCGACAAGGACGCCATCACGACCGTCAACGACCTGCGCACCTGGTTCTTGATCTTCGCGTTCGTCGCGATCGGGCTGGAGTTCAGCCTCAAGGGTCTCCGCGAGGCTGGCTGGCGACCGGTCGCACTGTTTGCGTCGGCCACGGTCGTCAACGTCGTCGTCGCCCTCGGTCTGGCCCTGCTCCTATTCGGTCACTTCACAATCGACTAGCCACTACGCTCGCGTCGTGCCATCTACCTGGTCCCGACGGAGTTTCCTGGCGATCACCGCGGGTCTGGCGGTCACCGCCGCGTCCTGCAGTTCGGACGAGCCGGGCACCGTGGCCGACGACGGGTCGGTCACCGTCACCCACGTGTTCGGCGAGACCAAGATTCCCGCACCGCCCAAGCGCGTCGTCAGTGCCGGGTTCACCGAGCAAGACGACCTGCTCGCCGCCGGCGTCGTGCCCATCGCGATCACCCAGTGGTTCGGTGACCAGCCGTTCGGCGTATGGCCTTGGGCGCAAGCCAAACTCGGCGGCGCGCAACCCCAGGTGCTCAATCTGTACGACGGCGTTCAGGTCGACGCGATCGCCGCGCTCAAGCCCGATCTCATCGTCGCCACCAATGCAGGCCTCGACGCCGACACCTACGCACGACTCGCCGCCATCGCTCCGACCATCGCGCAGTCCGGGCAGGCGACGTTCTTCGAGCCGTGGAAGGACCAGGCCACCATCATCGGCCAGGCGGTGTTCAAGGACGCCGACATGCAGAAGCTGATCGCCGACGTCGACGCCAAGTTCACCGACATCGGCAAGAACAACCAGCAGTTCAATGGCAAGAAGGTGGTCATCACCAGCGCGACCTTCTTTCAGGACAAGGCCGACGTCACCCCGCCCGGGTGGCGCACTGAGTTCCTCACCCAGATGGGCTTCGTCATCCCCGACGGCGTCACCGAGTTCGTCAAGGACGACCGGGCGCAGGTGCCCCGCGACCAGCTCGCCGCCCTTCTCGACTCCGCCGACGTCGTCGTCTGGAAGACCGAGAACGACGCGGAACAAGCCAGCCTGACCGCCGACCCCCTCTTCGCGGGACTCAAGTCGACCCGCGCCGACAAGAACGTCTTCACCGGCAACGAACTCGCCGGCGCGCTCGCGTTCGGCACAGTACTGTCCTACCCCGTGGTGGCCGACCAGCTGACGCCGCTGCTGACGAAGGTGCTTTCCTGAGATTGGGATGCACCGAGCCCGGGTGACAAGATGTCCGGGTGACGAGGACGGACCAGGACGAACAGGACTTGCTGACCGGGTTTGCTCGGGTGGGCTCGGCCTACTATCCGATTCTCGTCGCGGTGTTCACCGCACTGGTCATCATCTCGAACGTCACCGCCACCAAGGGCGTGGCCTTCGGGCCGATCATCACCGACGGCGGCTTCATCGTCTTTCCGCTGACCTACGTCATCGGGGACGTGCTGTCCGAGGTCTACGGCTTCAAGGCCGCCCGGCGCGCGATCCTCCTCGGCTTCTCGATGAACGTGCTGGCGGCCGCGGCCTTCTGGGTGACCATCTACCTTCCCGCCGCCGACTTCTACGAGAACCAGGCGGCGTTCGAGAACGTCGTGCACGCCTACACCCAGCTCATCGTGGCCGGGCTGGCCGGCTTCATCGTCGGCCAGACCATCAACGCGTGGGTCGTCGTGGCGATCAAGGAGCGCACCAAGGAGAAACACCTGTGGGCGCGCCTGGTGGGGTCGACGTTCGCCGGCCAGCTCGGCGACACCCTGGTGTTCTGCGCGATCGCCGCCAGCGCCATCGGCATCACCACGTTCCGCGACTTTGCCGTGTACACCGCACTCGGCTGGCTCTACAAGACCGCCGTCGAGGTCGTGCTGCTGCCCGTCACCTATCGGGTCATCGCGGTCATCAAGCGCCGCGAGCCCACGTATCAGCCCGCCGTCTGAAGCATCTCTGAGGCTCTTCTGGCGAGCTCCTAAGGGTCGCGCCAAACGTTGCTACCGATGGGTAGCTTGTGGCAATGACGCTCGCAGCGGAACCGATCGACGCGGTACTGGTGGACCCGGTGGCCCTCGGCCGCATTCACGACTACGGGGACCAGGCCCTGCTACTGGAGTTCGAGGGCACCGGCGAAGTGCTGGCGTGGACCGAGGCGCTGCGGCAGGCTGACCTGCTCGGCGTGCTCGACATCGTGCCCGCGTCGCACACCGTGTTGTTGAAACTCGCCGCCCCCCGATACCGCGACCGCACCAGGGTGCGCCTCGGCAAGCTCCGGGTGGAACGGCCCGCCGTGGACGTCGAGGCGGTGCCGACAGGGCGTCCGGCGGACGTGACGATCGACGTCGTGTACGACGGCGAGGACCTCGCCGAGGTCACCAGGCTGACCGGGCTCTCGACCGACGAGATCGTCGCAGCGCACACCGCGGCCCCGCTCCGCGTCGGGTTCGGCGGGTTCGCGCCCGGCTTCGCCTACCTCGTCGGTGGCGACACCAGACTGCACGTACCGCGCCGAGCCGAGCCTCGCACCAGGGTGCCCGTGGGCTCCGTCGGGCTGGCAGGCGAATTCAGCGGTGTCTATCCGAGGGAATCACCCGGCGGTTGGCAGCTGATCGGGCGAACCGACGCGGTGCTGTGGGACGTGGACCGCGACCCGCCCGCGCTACTGACTCCCGGTGCGACGGTCCAGTTCCTGGCGATCGGATAGCCACCATGACCACCCTGGAAATCCTCAAGACCGGCCCCCTGGCGCTGCTCGAAGATCTGGGCAGGCCCGGGCTGGCGCACATGGGGGTGACGCGTTCCGGCGCCGCCGACCGTCGCTCCCACACCCTGGCCAACCGGCTGGTGGCCAACCCACACGACCGCGCCACCATCGAGGTGATGTTCGGCGGGTTGTCCGCCCGGGTTCACGGTGGTGACGTCGCCATCGCCGTCACCGGCGCGGACGCCGATCCGTCGGTCAACGGACTTCCGTTCGGCACCAACAGCATTCACTACGCACGCGACGGGGCCGTGATCTCACTGGGTGCGCCGCGGTCGGGTCTGCGCAGCTACCTGGCAGTCCGCGGCGGGATCGACGTCACCCAGGTCCTCGGCTCCCGCAGCTACGACGTGATGTCGGCCATCGGACCACAGCCCCTCAAGGCGGGGGACGTCCTGACCGTCGGCGAGCACACCGACGAGTTTCCCGAACTCGACCAGGCACCCGTCGCCTCGATCGCAGACCACCTGCTGGAACTCTCGGTGGTGCCGGGCCCCCGCGACGACTGGTTCGCCGACCCCGATGCCCTGGTGCACACCGACTGGGTGGCATCGGATCGCAGCGACCGCGTCGGCATGCGACTCACGGGACGTCCGCTGAAATACCGCTGGCCCGACCGCCAGCTGCCCAGCGAAGGCGCGACCCGCGGGGCAATACAGGTGCCTCCCAACGGCTTACCCGTCATCCTCGGACCGGATCATCCGGTCACCGGTGGCTACCCGGTGATCGGTGTGGTCGCCGAGAAGGACATCGACAAGGTTGCCCAGGTGCGTCCCGGCCAGCACGTGCGGATGCACTGGTCGCGGCCTCGCCGCCCCATCTAGAGCCCGCAACGCGCCGCACCCTGGTAGGAACTTAGGTGTGCACCACACCGCACGCCTGGTTCACACCTCCGATCTCGACGTCGAGACCCGCGAGGGTGCTCGCCGCATGGTCATCGAGGCGTTCGACAAGGGCGAAGTCGACTTCACCGACGACGATTGGGAGCACGCCCTCGGCGGCATGCACGCCTTGATCGTGGTTCACGGCACGCTCATCGCCCACGGCGCGGTGGTGCAACGCCAGCTGTACCACGGGGCGGGGGCACTGCGGTGCGGTTACCTCGAAGCCGTCGCGGTACGCGAGGAGTGGCGCGGTCGAGGGCTGGCAAGAGCGGTGATGGACGCCCTCGAACAGGTCTTGCGCGGCGCCTACCAGCTGGGCGCCCTGAGCGCCTCCCAGGACGGCCGCCCCCTGTACGAGGCGCGCGGCTGGCTGCCGTGGACGGGCACGACGTCGGTGCTCGCGCCGTCCGGTGTGACCCGCACCCCGGCCGATGACGGGTCGATCTACGTGCTGCCGCTCACGGTCGACCTCGACACCGGCGGCGACCTCGCGTGCGACTGGCGCAACGGTGACGTGTGGTGACCGGCAGATGAGCACCTCACGGGATCGTCGAGCCCGCCGTGAGGCGAAGTTCACGGCAGGGTGACGGTCGCCGCGTTGCGCCATCCCGCGGCAACGCCTGGGTAACCGCCATGCAACACATGAACTCTTCACTAGGTGGTATGCGCGACCCCGATTGGGCACCACTCACTGGTTTCCGGGTGGCGGTGACCTCGGCCCGCCGCGCCGACGAACTCAGCACCCTGTTGTGCCGGCGGGGCGCCACCGTGACCAGCGCCGCTGCGATCGCCATGGTCCCGCTCCCCGACGACGATGAGTTGCACGACCACACGGCGGCGCTGATCGCGTCGCCTCCGGACGTCGTCATCGCGACGACGGGCATCGGCTTGCGCGGCTGGATCGCCGCCGCCGATGGCTGGGGCCTGGCCGGTGACCTGATCACCGCCCTCGGCAAGGCCCGCGTCGTGTCACGAGGCCCCAAGGCCACCGGCGCACTGCGCGCCGCGGGCCTACCCGAGGAGTGGTCCCCCGAGTCCGAGTCGTCCCGCGAGGTCGTGCAGTATCTGCGCGCAGGCGGCATCGCGGGGCTTCGCATCGCCGTCCAGCTGCACGGCGCCACCGAGCAGTGGGATCCGTTCCCCGAGTTCCTCGACGAATTGCGCGGCGCGGGCGCCGAAGTCGTCCCCATCCGCGTGTACCGCTGGCGTCCGGCTCCGCGCGACGGCGGATTCGACGCGCTCGTCGCAGGCATCGCCGAGCACAGGTTCGACGCCGTCAGCTTCACCTCGGCACCAGCGGTGGCCGCGATGCTGATGCGGGCGGTCGAGATGGGCATCGAGGACAAGGTGCTGGCCGCGCTCCGCACCGACGTCCACGCCATGTGCGTCGGCCCTGTCACCGCACGCCCGCTGGTGCGCCTGGGCGTACCCACGTCGGCGCCGGAACGGATGCGTCTCGGCGCCCTGGCCAGGCACATCACCGACGAGCTCCCGCTTCTGCAGTCACGGACCGTCAAGGTGGCGGGCCACGTGCTCGAGATCCGCGGCACCTGCGTCCTGGTCGACGGGGTGGTCAAGGAGCTGCCACCCGCGGGCATGGCGACCATCCGTGCGCTGGCGCACCGGCCCGGCAACGTCGTGTCGCGCAATGATCTGCTCAACGCACTTCCCGGCGGGAGCACCGACACCCACGCGGTCGAGACCGCCGTGCTTCGACTGCGAACGGCGTTGGGCGACAAGCACATCGTCTCGACCGTGGTGAAACGCGGCTACCGCCTCACCGTCGACGAGTACCCGGTCGGCGCGTGAATCCGCTGCTGGTCGCCCACGGCACGCGCAAGACGGACGGCGTCGCGATGATCGCCGACCTCGCCGAACGGGTCGGCGTCGTACTGGGACAGCCGGTGCGCACGTCGTTCGTGGACGTGCTGGGCCCTACGCCTGCGGACGTGCTGACGAGCCTGCCCAACGGACTCGCCGTCGTGGTGCCGGCCTTTCTCGCCAGCGGGTATCACGTCCGGACCGACGTGCCCGCGTTCGTCGAGGCCAGCGGCCACCCCAACGTGGTCGTCACCGAAGCACTCGGACCGTCGACGCACGTAGTCCGGGTCATGGTCGACCGACTCGTCGAATCCGGCTGGCGCCCTTCCGATTCGGTGATCATGGCCGCAGCGGGAACCTCCGACGACCATGCGCGTCGCGACCTGCGGATCACCGCGGCGCTGTTATCGGCCGCAATCGGCAGCCGCGTCGAACTGGCCTACGCCGCCACCGGTGAGCCGCGCGTCGCCGATGCCGTCGCCGCACTGCGCTCTGGCGGCGCCCCGCGGGTGGTCGTCGCGTCATACCTGGTGGCGGACGGGCTGTTTCAGGACCGGCTGCGCACGTCGGGCGCCGACTTGGTCACCGAGCCGCTTGGCACGCACCCCGGCATCGTGCGGCTGATCGCGAGTCGGTTCCGAAGGGCCAGGCTGCCGATCACCGTCTGACGCTCATCGGGACTGCACTTGAATGGCGACCGTGGGCCGAAGAGGCCGAAACCGCCTGACTAGGCGCCGACCTCGACGAGTCCGTCGCCGGTGATCCTGGTCCGGTAGACCTGCAGCGCGACGGCGGGATCGTCGAGACACGTCCCGTCGTCGAAGGCGAAGGCCTGCTTCTTGATCGGGGACTGTATGCATGCGCGTCCCGACCGGTCACCGACGATGCCACGCGACATCACCGCCGCCCCCGAGAACGGATCGACGTTGCCGACCGCGCTCAGCGAGCCGTCAGCGAGCCGGAACAACGCGACCTGCGTACCGTCCGGCAGCAGGACGCCCGCGCCACGGCCTGGGAGCAGACGGTCGTAGGCGCACGCGACCGTCCACACCCCGGTGTCCTTGTCGTCGAGCAGTGTCACTCGTGCTTCTCCTATCTGGGCCGAACGGCGGGGACGCCGAGAGCGGTCGGCACCTTGCGCCCGGACCGTTCGGTGAACTCGACGGTGGGGTCGGCGTCGTCGGGGGCGTTGACGAACGACACGAACCGCGACAGCTTGTCGGGATCCTCGAGCACGCCCTTCCACTCACATGCATAGCCGGCGACGTGGCGCTCGACGGCCTCCTCGAATTCCGCTGCCAGCCCGAGGGAGTCGTTGCAAACCACGTCGCGCAGATGGTCCAGCCCGGTCCGATCCGGTTGGCCGAGGCCCTCCACCCACGGCGCGGTGCGCTGCAGTCGGTCCGCCGTCCGGACGTAGAACATCAGGAACCTGTCCACGTAGCGGACCAGGGTGGCGTCATCGAGATCGCCGGCGAGCAGTTGTGCGTGCTTCGGTGTCGCGCCGCCGTTTCCCCCGACGTAGAGGTTCCAGCCGGTTTCGGTGGCGATGACGCCGACGTCCTTGGCACGCGCTTCCGCGCACTCCCGCGCGCACCCCGAGACGCCCATCTTGATCTTGTGCGGGGCACGCAGCCCGCGGTAGCGCAGTTCCAGGTCGATGGCCATCTGCACCGCGTCCTGTTGGCCGTAGCGGCACCAGTCGCTACCGACGCAGCTCTTCACCGTTCGCAGCGCCTTGCCGTAGGCGTGCCCGGACTCCATGCCCCCGTCGACGAGCCTGCGCCAGATCTCCGGCAACTGGTCGACCGTTGCGCCGAACATGTCTATCCGCTGGCCGCCGGTGATCTTCGTGTACAGGCCGAAGTCGCGGGCGATCTCACCGATCAGGATCAGCTGGTCGGCCGTGATGTCTCCGCCGGGCACCCGCGGCACCACCGAGTAGCTGCCGTTGCGCTGGATGTTGGCGAGGAAGTGGTCGTTGGAGTCCTGCAGCGAGGCCTGCTCACCGTCGAGGATGTGTTCGGAGCTGGTCGACGCCAGGATGGATGCGACGACGGGTTTGCAGATGTCACAACCACTTCCGGTGCCGAATCGCTCGACCAGCCCCGAGAAGGTGCGAATCTCGGTGGCCGAGACGATCTCGAACAGCTGAGCCCTGGACTGGGAGAAGTGCTCGCACAACGCTTTGCTCTGCTCGACGCCCTCGGCCTCCAGCAGCTGCTTGAGCAGGGGCACGCACGACCCGCACGACGTGCCCGCCAGGGTGGCTCCCTTCAAGGCGGCCACGTTCGCGCAGCCGCCCGCGATCGCCTCGGTGAGATCACCCTTGGTGACGTTGTTGCAGGAACAGATTTGGGCTGCGGCGGGAAGTGCGCCGACGCCGAGTTGGGTTGCGCCCGAATCGGATCCGCCCGGCGCGATGATCGCGAGCGGATCTCCTGGGAGTTGTTCACCGACCATCGGGCGGAGCACGCCGTAGGCCGACGCGTCGCCGACGAGGATGCCCCCGAGCAGGGTGGTGGCATCGTCGGACAGCACCAGCTTGGCGTAGGTCCGCTTGACGGCGTCGTTGACGACCACGGCGAGGCTGCCCGGTGTGGTCCCCATCGCGTCGCCGAAGCTGGCCACGTCGACGCCGAGCAGCTTGAGCTTGGTGGACATGTCCGCCTCACCGAATTCGGCCGAGCCGCCCAACAGCCGGTCGGCGACCACCTCGGCGCTGGTGTAGCCGGGGCCGACCAGTCCGTAGCACCGGCCCTCGATCGCCGCGACCTCGCCGATCGCGTACACGTCGGGAACCTCGGTTACGCAGGACGAATCGGTGAGTACCCCGCCCCGCTCGGCGACGGGCAGCCCAGCTGCGCGAGCCAGCTCGTCGCGTGGCCGCACGCCCGCGGCGAAGACCACCACGCCGGCATCGATCGTCGAACCGTCGCTGAGAGAGACGCGGAGGTGTTCGTCGCGGGCTTCGATCGCATCCGTACCCACGTCCAGGTGCACCGCGATACCGAGGTCGGCGACCATCCTCCTCAACAATGCCCCACCGGCCTCGTCGAGTTGCTGACCCATCAGGCGCGGGAATCGTTCGACGATGTGCGGCGCCAAACCGAACTGGCGCAACGCATTCGCGGCCTCCAGGCCCAACAGTCCGCCGCCGATCACCACCCCTGCCGCGCCGTCGCCCGCGCCGAGTGCGGCCTCGCGGATCGCGTCGAGGTCGTCCAGGGTGCGGTAGACCTGGCAGCCGGGCAGGTCGTGGCCGCGCACCGGCGGGACGAACGCGTACGAGCCGGTGGCCAGCACCAACGCGTCATAGGACACGCGGCGACCCAGCCGGGTGCTGACGTACTTCCGCGCGGTGTCGATCCGCGTCACGCGGTCCCGAAGGATCAGCTCGACGTGCTCGTCGCCGGCGTAGTCGTTGCCTGGCAACGCCAGTCGCCCGCGATCCCAGTGCTCGGTGTAAGCAGTCAGCCCGACCCGGTCATAGGCGGCGTCACCCTCTTCGGCGAGGACGGTAACCCACCAGACGCCGTCCCCGTCGCGTGACCGCAGGGCCTCCACGAAGCGGTGCCCGACCATGCCGTGCCCGACGACCACGACACGCTTCTGCGACTGCATGGCCCCAAGCTAGGCAGCCGAGGTTTCGGCCACGTCGCCTCGCGTGAAGCGTCCGTGACGGTGTCCTCACCCGACGGGTGCGCGTCGTGTGAGCCTCAGACGTCCGCCTCGCTCACTTCCAGCGTCCGAGCAACTCCTCCGCGCGGCCAGACAGGGCGCGCTGAAAGAATGGTCCGAAACTGATCCGGCCGACGCCGAGCGGGCCGAACGACGCCGGATCGTCGGTATCGGGCAGGGCAATCGCGTTGACCGGCAACGGAAGTTCCGACGTCAGGCGTCGGGTGGTGTCGGCGTCATGCCGCCCAACGGGGTACAGACTGTCGGCTCCCGCGTCGGCGCACAGCGTCAAGCGCGCGATGGCGCGGTCCACGCGGTCGGCGTCGTCCCCGTCATTGCGGAGGAACAGGTCGGTCCTGGCGTTGATCACCACGTGCACCCCGGCCGCGTCGGAGGCCTTGCGCAACTCGCCGACGAGCGCGGCGTGCTCCTCGGCGGACCGCAGCCGCTTGTCCTCCTTGTGCACCGTGTCCTCGATGTTCAGTCCGACCGCGCCCGCCGCGAGAAGCCCCTCGATCAACCGCTGCGGCGCTTCGCCGTACCCCGACTCGATGTCAACGGACAGCGGTACGTCGACGGCACCGGTGATCTGAGCGACCCGCGTCGTCAGATCGTCGAAGGACATGCCCTCGCCGTCCTCCTTGCCCACCGAATCGGCCACCGGATGGCTCCCGACCGTCAGTGCGGCAAATCCCGCATCGACCGCCAGCTTCGCCGACCACGCGTCCCACACCGTCGGAAGGACGACGGGATCACCGGGCACGTGCAGCGCCTTCAGCGTCGTCGCGCGCTCCTGAAGCACCTCACTGGACACTGCTCAACCTCCATCTTCGACGTGACCTGTGTCACTCTGAACTCGGTCTGTGACTAGCATCGATTGTCGTACTGTGATTCATGACACCCTTCAGCCCAAGGAGGTCAACTCCCTTGTCAACTACCACCGAACTCGACCAGCTACACGAGTTGATTGGCAATCTGCGCCGCTGCGTGACGTCACTCGCCTCACGTTACGGGGACAGCCCCGCGATGCGGCGAGTCGTCAACGACGCCGAACGCATCCAAAACGACCTCGACCGGCTCGACATCGACGCCGAGGACTTGAACCTGGCCCGCGGAGTGAGCCAGCACCACCACCACGCCGTCGAGAAGATCGGCATCCCCGACACCCAATACGCCAGCGACTTCTGGCAGGACGTCGACGACGACGGCCCGATGACGTCACCGTTCGACTGACGGAAACGAACCACCCGACACATCACGACGAAGTGAGGCAAACCCCTTGAGCGCACCCACCGCCGACCGCCCCGGCACAGGTGTCTTCTCTGCAACTCGAGCCCAGATCGAGCAGCGCACGCTGCGTACCGATCAGTGGTGGCGCTCGCCGCTCATCACCGATCTGGGCTTCGCCGCCTTCGTGATCTACGCCACGGTGCGGGCATTCCTCCAGAACAACTACTACGTCGCCGAGTACCACTACCTGACGCCGTTCTACTCGCCGTGCATCAGCACGGGGTGCGTCCCGGAAGCCAGTCACTTCTGGCCGCAGATCCTGCCCAACGTGTGGTGGCTGCCGTACGCAGCGCTGTCGCTGCCGTTCCTCTTGCTGTTCCGGCTGACGTGCTACTACTACCGGGGGGCCTACTACCGGTCGGTGTGGCAATCGCCGACCGCCTGCGCGGTCGCCGAACCCCACGCGAAATACACTGGTGAGACCCGACTTCCACTGATCATTCAGAACACCCACCGGTACTTCTTCTACATCGCGGGGATCATCTCGGTGATCAACACCTACGACGCAATCGTCGCCTTCCAGTCACCGTCGGGCTTCGGATTCGGTTTGGGCAACGTCATTCTCGTCGTCAACGTGGTGATGCTGTGGATCTACACGCTGTCGTGCCATTCGTGCCGTCACGTCGTCGGTGGTCGGCTCAAGCACTTCTCCAAACACCCCGTCCGCTATTGGATGTGGGGCCAGGTGAGCAAGCTGAACACCAGGCACAAGCTGTACGCCTGGATCACGCTCGGCACGCTGATGCTCACCGACTTCTACGTCATGCTGGTCGCAAGCGGCACCATCTCAGACCTCAGATTCATCGGCTGACAACATCATTCACAACGTAGGGGTACGAATTCATGGCTGAACCCGCCGCTCGTCACGCAAGCGGCTCATCGGAGCTGGAGCGTCTCGAGTACGACGTCGTCGTGATCGGGGCCGGCGGCGCCGGACTACGTGCGGTCATCGAAGCACGCCAACGTGGCCTGCGCGTCGCCGTGGTGACCAAGTCGCTGTTCGGCAAGGCACACACGGTGATGGCCGAGGGCGGCTGTGCGGCCTCGATGAAGAACGCCAACGCCAAGGACTCCTGGCAGGTCCACTTCGCCGACACCATGCGCGGCGGAAAGTTTCTCAACAACTGGCGGATGGCCGAACTGCACGCCCAGGAGGCACCCGACCGGGTCTGGGAGCTGGAGACCTACGGCGCACTGTTCGACCGCACCAAGGATGGCCGCATCAGCCAGCGCAATTTCGGCGGCCATACCTACCCGCGGCTGGCCCACGTCGGCGACCGCACCGGGCTGGAGATCATCCGCACCATGCAGCAGAAGATCGTCTCGCTGCAGCAGGAGGACAAGGCCGAACTCGGCGACTACGAGGCCCGCATCAAGGTCTTCCACGAATGCAGCGTGACCGAGCTGATCTTGGACGAGGGGGCAAGCGGAGCAACGGGGGAAGGACAACCCAGGATCGCCGGTGCGCTGGCCTACTGGCGTGAGTCCGGCAACTTCGTCCTGTTCGACGCCCCCGCGGTGGTGCTGGCCACGGGCGGCATCGGCAAGTCGTTCAAGGTGTCGTCGAACTCCTGGGAGTACACCGGCGACGGCCACGCGCTGGCTCTGCGGGCCGGCGCGTCGCTGATCAACATGGAATTCATCCAATTCCACCCGACGGGCATGGTCTGGCCGCTTTCGGTGAAGGGCATCCTCGTCACCGAGGGCGTGCGCGGCGACGGCGGAGTGCTGAAGAACTCCGAGGGCAAGCGCTTCATGTTCGACTACATCCCGGAGGTCTTCAAGGGGCAGTACGCCGAGACCGAGGAAGAAGCCGACCAATGGCTCAAGGACAACGACTCGGCGCGCCGCACCCCTGACCTGCTCCCCCGCGACGAGGTGGCCCGTGCCATCAACTCCGAGGTGAAGGCCGGTCGCGGCAGCCCACACGGCGGCGTCTACCTCGACATCGCCTCGCGCATCCCGGTCGACGAGATCAAACGCCGGCTGCCGTCGATGTACCACCAGTTCATGGAGCTGGCCGAGGTCGACATCACCAAGGACGAGATGGAAGTCGGCCCGACCTGCCACTACGTCATGGGTGGCATCGAGGTCGACCCCGACACCGGGGCGGCCACCACGGCTGGGCTGTTCGCGGCGGGCGAGTGCTCGGGCGGCATGCACGGGTCCAATCGGCTCGGCGGCAACTCGCTGTCGGACCTCTTGGTGTTCGGCCGCCGGGCAGGCGTCGGCGCGTCCGACTACGTCCGGTCGCTGACCGACCGGCCGAAGGTGCTCGAACACGCCGTCGACTCCGCGGTCACGGCAGCTCTGGCCCCCTATGACGACCACCCGAACCCGGAGAACCCGTACACCCTGCACGCCGAGCTTCAGCAATCGATGAACGACCTGGTCGGCATCATCCGCAAGGAAGCCGAGATCCAAGAGGCGCTCGACAAGCTCGAAGAGCTCAAGAAGCGGATGCACAACATCACCGTCGAGGGCGGTCGCCACTTCAACCCCGGCTGGCACCTGGCCATCGACATGCGCAACATGCTGCTGGTCAGCGAATGCGTCGCGAAGGCGGCGCTGATGCGCACCGAGAGCCGGGGCGGCCACACCCGCGACGACTACCCCGACATGGACGCCGAGTGGCGCAACACGCTGCTGGTCTGCCGGTCGGGCGGCGGCGATCCCATCGTCCCGGACATCACGGTCACGCCCGAACCACAGACGCCGATGCGGCCCGACCTACTGGGATGCTTCGAGCTGTCCGAACTCGAGAAGTACTACACCGATGGCGAACTGACCGAGCATCCGGAACGGAGCAGTAAGTGACCAGCTATCAGGCGAGCATGCGGGTCTGGCGCGGCGACGACACGGGTGGCGGACTGCGGGACTACACCGTCGAGGTCAACGAAGGCGAGGTGGTGCTCGACATCATCCACCGCATTCAGCAGACCCAGGCAGGCGACCTTGCGGTGCGATGGAACTGCAAGGCGGGCAAGTGCGGATCGTGCTCGGCGGAGATCAACGGCCGTCCGCGACTGCTGTGCATGACGCGGATGTCCACGTTCGGCGAGGACGAGGTCGTCACCGTCACCCCGATGCGGACGTTCCCCGTGATCCGCGATCTGGTGACCGACGTGTCGTTCAACTACACCAAGGCGCGCGAGATCCCGTCGTTCACCCCGCCGAAGGACCTGCAGCCCGGGGAGTACCGAATGCAGCAGATCGACGTCGAGCGCAGCCAGGAGTTCCGCAAGTGCATCGAGTGCTTCCTGTGCCAGAACACCTGCCACGTGGTGCGCGATCACGAGGAGAACAAGCAAGCGTTCTCGGGCCCCCGCTACCTGATGCGCGTCGCCGAACTCGACATGCACCCGCTCGACGTGGTCGACCGCAAGGACATGGCGCAGGAGGACTTCGGGCTTGGATATTGCAACATCACCAAGTGCTGCACCGAGGTCTGTCCTGAGAACATCAAGATCACCGACAACGCGCTGATTCCGATGAAGGAACGCGTCGCCGACCGCAAGTACGACCCGATCGTGTGGCTGGGCAACAAGCTCTTCAAAAGGTGACCCGTAGACACGTGTGACGCACGCCGCAACGAGCGTAGGCTCGGTGCCAGCAGCCGATCAACGAAGAAGGGCGGCCGTATGAGCACTGGAGAAACCCAGAGCATCAACGACATTCGCACCGCAATCCGCGAACTCACCGCACGCGCCGAGCTGGCCCGCAAAGAGGGCAGGCCGGAGGACGCCGCAGAGATCGACCGGCGGGTGCAGGGCTACCGAGAAGAGCTGGGCGCGCGTCCGTAACGCCGTGAGACCTGCACCAGGGTCGTGACCATGCACGACTGCGCGGCCCGCACGCAGAACTCAGCGAGGCCGGGCCTGCGCACGGCCCGTCAGGCGCCCAACCGCCGGAACGTGCTGCGGTGGAACACGATCGGAGCAACCGCGTCGTTCACCGCGATGTCGTGCACCCGCAACACCACGATCGTGTGATCCCCGGCGAGCACTAGCTGCTCGATGGCGCTCTCCAACCACACGCTGGTGCCGTGAATGAAGACGGCCCCGCGGTCGGTCGAACTCGTCTCCAGACCCGCGAAGCGGTCACCGGTCTTGGCGGCCAGCGTCTTGGCCGCGGCATCGTGGGATTCACCGAGCACGCTGATCCCGAGGAACGGCAGGTCCTTGAGCTTCGGCCACGTCGTGGACGTGTTCTGCACACAGAACGACACCAGCGGCGGATCCAGCGACACCGGCACGAACGTGCTGGCGGCCAACCCCACCCTGACGCCGTCGACTTCGGCGGCGATCGCGATGACGCCGGACGGAAAGTGTCCGAACGCCTCCCGAAGCGAGGTCGGGCTCAAGTCAGTGCCGGTCATGACCACTTCATCTTCACACAGGCTCCATTCATTCCCACCGGGTCATTTCCTTCACGTCATTCCCCATCACGTCATCCCCGTCACGTCGTTCCCCATCACTTAATTCCCCATCACGTCATTCCTGTGCGCTATCCCCGCAGGTACCCATGGGCGGCTGCCACGTCCGGATGCGCCCGCAACCTGCTCTTCCATGCATTACGGCCGTAGGTCGAGAAGATCCGTTCGTTCGACGGGTCGGCGGTGACGCCACGGGCCCGCGCCGCCAGTTCGTCGGGCAGGGTCAGCACCGGGAACTGCGCATCCAGGCGCGGGTTGAAGAAGTACGGCACGGAGATGCGCTCCCGTGCCGACAGTGCCACCCGATGCTCGGTGGCGCGAAGGTAGCCGCCACTCGCGATCTCGAGCATCTTGCCGATGTTCACGATGAACGCGCCGGGCAGCGGGTCCACGTCGATCCACTGCCCGTCCGGCGCGCGTACCTGCAACCCGCGGCTCCCCGGCTCGACGAGCAGCAGCGTCAGCACGCCCGCGTCGCGGTGCGCGCCGACACCTTGGTTTCCCGTCGCTTCGGCCGGATAGCGCACGATCTTGATCAACGTCGCCGGGGATTCGGCGAAGGCCTCGTCAAACGCATCCTCGGGGCTGCCCAGCGATGCGGCCCAGTGCCGCAACAACCTTCGCCCCACGTCGGCCAGCGCGGCGTCCCACTCCGCGATGACGGCGGGGAGCTCGGGAAGTTCGGCGGGCCATTGATTTGGGCCCTGCAGCCGCAGGTGAGGTTCGGCGGCATCGTCCAGCGGCGGGCGCTCCGGCCCGATGTCGATCTGCTCACGCCAATCGACGGCGCCGCCGGTCAGTTCGCCACCGAGCCGGGTGTAGCCACGAAAGTGCGGGCTGTTGACCATCGCCACCGCATCCTTGGCGGCCTGCGGCAGCGCGAACAGCCGTCGGGCCGACGCGAGGACCCGCTCGGTCAGCTCGTCGGGGACGCCGTGACCCGTCAGGTGAAAGAAGCCGACCTCGTGCGCGACGGACCGCAGACGCTCACGCACCGAGTCGGGTTCGTCCCGCAGGTCGACGACGGGCAGTGCGGTCTGGACACTGGGCACGACGTCCATGATCGCCGCCAACCCGTCCCACGGCCAGTGTCTTGATCGTCATGAACGCAAGTCGACACGACGGCCGAGCAATACCCATCAGCTGGTTCCCAGATTTGCTGAGGAACGCCGGGCGCGTCGGCTACCCCGTAGCCACGGAACACGCGCCCGCGCGACGGGCGGTAATCTTTCGCCCATGTCCGCACCGACTCTCCTCACCCTCTTGCGCGAGCGTGCCGGCCTTCAACCCGACGACAAGGCATTCACCTATACCGACTACAACCACGACTGGTCGGGAGTAGCGGAGACCTTGACGTGGTCGCAGGCCTACCGCCGGACGCTCAACGTCGCCCACGAACTCCGTCGCCGCGGCGCGGTCGGCGACCGGGCCGTCATCCTCATCCCCCAGGGCCTCGACTACATCGCGGCGTTCCTCGGGGCCATGCAAGCCGGGTTCATCGCCGTGCCACTTTCGGTTCCGGCGTTCGGCGCGCACGACGAGCGGGTCAGCGCGGTGCTCGCCGACACGTCGCCGACCGCCATCCTCACGACCACCGGGGTGGCCCCCAGCCTCACCGAGTACCTTCCGAAAGGGCCGGACGCGCCGCTGGTCGTCGAGGTCGACGCGCTCGACCTGGACGCCCGGATCAGCGCGGGCGGAAGGCTGCGCAACGCGCCTGAAACCGCCTACTTGCAATACACGTCCGGCTCGACCCGGCTGCCGGCGGGCGTGATGATCTCGCACCGCAACCTTCAGGCGAACTTCGAGCAGCTGATGGCGCACTACTTCGTCGAATACGGCGGCATCGCCCCACCCGACACCACCATCGTGTCGTGGCTGCCGTTCTATCACGACATGGGACTGATCCTCGGAATCTGTGGGCCGATCCTCGGCGGCTACCGCAGCGAGCTCACCAGCCCCGTCGCATTCCTGCAGCGACCGGCGCGCTGGGTCCAGGCGATGGCCTCCAACAGCCACGTCTTCTCGGCAGGCCCCAACTTCGCCTTCGAGCTGGCCGTCCGCAAGACGTCGGACGAGGACATGGCGGGCCTCGACCTGGGCGACGTGCTCAGCGTCGTCAGCGGCGCCGAGCGCGTCCACCCGGCCACGCTCGACCGCTTCTGCGACCGCTTCGCCAAGTTCGGTCTCAAGGAGCACATGATGCGCCCCTCCTACGGCCTGGCCGAGGCCACCGTCTACGTGGCGGCCCGGCCGTCGGGTCAGCCGCCTGAGGTCGTCGACTTCGAATCCGACGAGCTGTCCGAGGGCACCGCAAGGCGCGTCCCGAGCGGCACCGGGACCCCGCTGATCAGCTATGGCGTGCCCCAGTCCCCCCTCGTTCGGATCATCGACACGGAGACCAACCTGGAGTGCCCGGCGGGCGGCATCGGCGAGATCTGGGTTTCGGGTGACAACGTCGCCCAGGGGTACTGGCACAAGCCCGAGGAGACGCAACGGACGTTCGGCGGCGCGATCGCCTCCCCAACTCCCGGCACCCCGGAGGGCCCATGGCTGCGCACGGGCGACCTCGGCTTCATCTCCGAGGATGAACTGTTCATCGTCGGACGCATCAAGGATCTGCTGATCGTCTACGGCCGCAACCACTATCCCGAGGACATCGAGGCGACCGTCCAGGAGATCACCGGCGGCCGCGTCGCCGCGATTTCCGTCTCCGTGGACCACATGGAGAAGCTGGTGACCTTCATCGAACTCAAGAAGCGCGGCGAGACCGCCGAAGAGGTGATGGCCAAGTTCGGTGTCGTCAAGAACGACGTGACGGCCGCGATCTCGGCAGCACACGGCCTCAACGCCGCCGACCTGGTCCTGGTCGCGCCCGGCTCGATCCCGACCACCACCAGCGGCAAGGTGCGTCGCGCCGCGTGCGTCGAGCAGTACCGAAGCGGGCAGTACGCCCGGTTGGACGCGTAGCGAGCGAGGCGAAACCGACAGACCGGCCATGTGGCTGACCCTTCTGGTGATGGCCGTCGCCGTCAGCCTGGAGCCGTTCCGCATCGGCATGGCGGTCCTGATGCTCAACCGACCGCGGCCAATGCTGCAACTGCTCGCGTTCCTCATCGGCGGCTTCGCGATGGGCATCGCCGTCGGCCTTGCCGTCCTCTTCCTGTTCCGGTCGACGTTGCTGGGTTCGCCGCACTTCACCTTGCCCAAGGTGCAGATCGTGATCGGCGCAACCGCCCTGCTGCTGGCGGCCGTGCTGGCCAGCGGCGTGCGGCTGCGCCGCACAGGTGAGCCGGGGAGGGTGTCCTCGCATGCCCGACGTCTGGCAACGGGTGGCTCGTTGTGGGTGGCGGCCGGCGCAGGCCTTGGCCTAGCCCTACCGTCGGTCGACTACCTGGCAGCGCTGGCCGTCATCCTCGCCTCGGGTAGCTCGGCAGCCACGCAGGTTGCGGCCCTGCTGATGTTCAACGTCCTGGCCTTCGCGCTCGTCGAGATCCCGCTGCTGGCCTACCTGGTGGCGCCCGCGCGGACTCGCGTCGCGATGGAGAATCTGGATCGCTGGATTCGGTCGCGTCGACGCCGCGACGTGGCCCTTCTCCTCGGCGTGGTCGGCGTCGTCCTGGTCGTCGCGGGCATGGTCGGTCTGTGACGCGTTTCCCAGCGGGCTCGCAGTGATGCACCGCTTAGCCGACTAAAGTAACGTGGTGACGAAATCCGGCAATTGATCCCGCTTTTCACGTGTCACCGCCAGCGGCCGGACTAGCCAGGAAGAAGTGCATGAGACGTCTACTCGCGGGAGCGATAGCCCTCGGACTCGTCGGCTCGGCGGGTGGACTCGGCACCGGCATCGCAGCCGCCGACCCCGCCAACCCGTGGCTCCCCAGTCCCGCGCCGTCCCCCGTCGGCGAAGCCTCCACCGCGCGGGTGGTCTACGCGCTGGGTGGCGCGCGGCCGCCGGGCATCCCCTGGGTCGACTACACCAACCGGGCTGGCAACCAGTACTTCCCAGGAGCGCAGCGCGACCTCATCGACTACCCCGCGGGCGCCCCGTTCAGCTGGGTGCCGTCGATGCTGCTGCCCGCCGGCTACACGCCCGACCGCGTCTCGATCGGCCACGCGGCCGACGAGGCGACCGCCAGCTTGAACACGGCGATCCGCAACGGCAACCAGCCCGCGGCGGCCGTTGGACTGTCCCAGGGCACGCTCGCACTCGATCAGGAGCAGGTCCGCCTCGCCAACGACCCCAACGCGCCGTCACCGGACAAGCTGCAGTTCACGACGATCGGCGACCCGACCGGCTACCACGCGTTCGGCAAGAGCTTCCTGGCAGGCCTGTTCCCCCCGGGCAGCTACATCCCCTTCATCGACTACACCATGCCGAAGCGGGTGGACAGCCAGTACGACAGCAACCGCGTCGTCGCCACCTACGACGGCCTCGCCGACTTCCCGGACCGGCCGGACAACCTGATCGCAGGCGCCAATGCCTTCGCCGCGTCGGCGATCGTCCACACGCCTGCCGCCTTCACGGGCCCCGGTGACGTGCCGCCGCAGAACATGCGCACCATCGTCAACTCCAGGGGTGCGACCGAGACCACGTACCTGATTCCGGTGAACCACCTCCCGTTGACGCTGCCGCTGCGCTACATCGGCATGTCCCCCGGCTTCGTGGACCAGATCGACAGTGTCTTGCAGCCGATCGTGGACTCCGGTTACTCGCGCTACGACGACCCGGCGAACCGGCCCGTCTCGGTAGATCCGGTGCACGGGATGGATCCGATCGGCATCCTCGATCCGGCGACGCGCGACACCATCGAGGGCACGTTCGCCCAGGTGCGTAGCTTCATGCCGCCGCTGCCCTAGCTTCGCCTCCCCGTTCAGACGGCGGGTGATCGCGACGTCGACGAGAAGTGCGGTCCCACCACGGTTTCGGTGCGAGTTTCGGCGCGCCCCCGCGGGCCAGGCCTGCTAGCTTTCGCTCACCGCGTCGAACACCGTCTTGGGCTCGTCGGGGGTCTCCGATGACGGCTGGAGCCACGGCTTCGACGGCCACCAACTGGCCCTGCCGAGCAGCGCGGCGATCGCGGGCACCGTGATGGTTCGCACCAGGAACGTGTCGACCAGGATGCCGACACCGATGACGAAGCCGCCCTGCACGACGGTGCCGATGCTGGAGAACAACAGACCGAACATCGAGGCGGCGAAGATCAGGCCGGCCGCGGTGATGACGCCGCCCGTCGAACGAACCGTGCGGATCACGCCCGACCGCATGCCGCCAGAGGCCTCCTCCCGCAATCGGGATGCCAGCAGCATGTTGTAGTCGGCACCGACCGCGACCAGCACCACGAACGCCAATCCTGGCACGCTCCAATGCAATTGGTCACCCAGAATGACCTGGAAGAACAGCACGCCGATGCCGACGGCCGACAGGTAGGAGATGATCACCGACCCGACGAGGTACAGCGGCGCGACCACGGCCCGCAGCAACACCATGAGGATCAGCAGCACGACGATCACCGTGATGGTGACGATCAGCTTGATGTCCCGGTCGTAGTAGTCGCGGGTGTCGCGCAGCGTGACCGGGTAGCCGGACATCGAGATCGACGCGTCAGACAGCGTGGTGTTGGGCTGGGCGCCCTTGGCGGTGTCGACGATGGCGTTGACCTGATCCATCGCCTCAGTGCTGAACGGGTTCAGATCGGTCTGTACGAAGTACCGTACGGAGTGCCCGTCCGGTGAGATGAAGAGCTGGGCCATCTTCCTGAAGTCGTTGGTGCCCAACACTTCCGGCGGAATGTTGAAACCCGCCATCGACGGGTCCGACGCGTTCTGACCCATCGCCATCAGGAAGGTCGACGCCTGATCGAGGCCGACGCCCATCCGCTTGGTCTGATCGACGAGCAGGGTCACGCCGTCGGCGATCTGACGACTGGCGCCCGCCAGGTCGTTGGCACCCTTCTGCACCGTGACGATCTGCCCCTGGGCACTCTTCGCATCGACCACGCCCAACTTGCGCAGGGCGCCGGACGCGGTCTCCACCGACCGGCTCAGTCCGTCGATCGTCGTCGAGAGCTTGTCGAGCGGCCCCGTGTTCTGCAACTGCTTGGCAAGCGTGACCAGCCGCTGGAGCGATCCGTCGTCGCGGGCGGCCTGCAGGCGCACGAACTGCCCGCGCGCGGTCACGCACACGGGGTTGACGTTGCAGACGGGGCTGTCGTTCAGGGAGGCGATCACCGGGTCCAGCCAGGCGAAGTCGGCGTTGTACCCCGCGAAGTTCGCCTCCATGATCTGGCCGAGCTGACGAATGCCCGCGATGATCTTGGTGGCATCACCCAGCTGCCCCATCGTCGTGCCGCCGCCGAACTGACTCTGAATGGTCGCCAGAGCGTCGACGAGGCTGCGCACGCTGCCGATCGACTGGTTGATCTGGCCGCGCGCGGTGCCGAGACCCGTGGCGAGCTGGTTGGCGCCCGAAGCCAGCCGGTTGAGGTCGCCGGTGCTGCCGTTGATCAGGTTCGACGCTCCGCCGAGCTGGTTGCCGACCTCGCCTGCCTGGTACGTGGCCCTGGCCTGCTCCAGCGATTCGCCCGTCGGGCGGGTGACGCCACGAACCATCGCGATGCCGGGGAGCTGACTGACGCGCTGCGCCATCTGCTCGAGGTCGGCGAGCGCGCGCGGAGTGCGCAGATCCTGCGGCGACTGAATGAACAGATACTCCGGGATGGTCTGATTCACCGGGAAGTGCCGCTCAAGCGCGGCGTAGCCGATCGAGCTGTCGACGTCGTCGCCCAGCTGCTTGCGGTCGTCGTAGTTGAACTTCACCAGGCCCGCGCAGCTGGCCAGGGCCAGCAGGACCACCAGGCTGGCCACCAGGTGCCTG
The DNA here is from genome assembly GCF_040509115.1 of Mycobacterium sp. Classification (GTDB taxonomy): domain Bacteria; phylum Actinomycetota; class Actinomycetes; order Mycobacteriales; family Mycobacteriaceae; genus Mycobacterium. Next base: position 27,334 of record NZ_JBEVLO010000459.1, read on the forward strand.
GCGGGCCTGCGGACGATTCGCACGCCCATCGCACCCCACAGTCTTGCGGTGCGCTCGGCGCGGGGGGCGATCCAACCGCGGGGCCCGGCGAGCGACAGGATCGCGGGCAGCAGCGTCACCGCGGCCAGGAAGGCCACCGCAATGCCGATGGCCAGCGCAACGCCAACCGTCGAGAACACCCCGAGCTTGGCGAAGCCCATGCCGAGGAACGTCACTCCCACCGTCGCGGCGGACGCGGCCACGACCTTGCCGATGGACGTCAGCGCCCGCCGCACGGCTTGGAGCGGATCGTCGCCGAGCCGGATGTAGTCGTGGTAACGACTGACCAGGAACACCGCGTAATCGGTTCCCGCGCCGGCGATCATCGCGCTGAGGAAGATGATCGTCTGATTGGAGATCGCCAGCCCGGTGAACAGCGACACCGCGGCGACCACCCCCTGCGCCGTGAGCAGGGACGCACCGATCGTCACCAGCGGCAGCATCATCGTGACCGGGTTCCGGTAGATGATTGCCAGGATCAGCAGCAGCAGCACCGCGATCGCCAGCTCGATCGGTAGCCGGTCCTGCGCACCGGCGACGGTCAGGTCGGCGACGGTCGCGGCCGGACCCGTCAGGTTCGCGGTGAGGGTCGTGCCGTCGACGGTGTGCTCGACGATGTCGGCGACCCGCGTGTACGCGGCGTAGGACTCCGGTGTGCCGAGTTCCCCCGTCAGGCCCACCGGCAGAATCCAGGCCTTGCCGTCCTGACTCGCCAGCACCTGCTTGAGCTCGGGCGTGCTGAGGAAGTCCTGCAGCATCACGACGTCGCCGTTGTTGCGCCGCAGGTTCTCGACCAACGTGGCGTAGGTCTTCTCGTCGGCAGGCCCGAGTCCGGCATCGTTGGTCAGGAGGACGACGAGCACGTTCTCCGAGCCCGCCTCCCGGAACGTCTCGCTGATCTCCTTCGCCGTTGCCGACGACGGTGCGTCGGCGGGCAGGATCGCGACCGGATTCCGCTCGGACATCACCGTCAGCGACGGGACCGTCAACGGCAGCGCCAATGCGATGACGAGCCAGCATCCGACGACGATCCACGGCCTGCGGGTGATGAAGTCCCCTAGCCGGCCGAAGATGCGCACACCCCCGGGCTCGGTGCGGTCGGCAACCTACGCGACATTGCGCCAGTGCCCGCTCTCCGCCACCCGCTCGAAGACCGACTTCAGCGCAGCCAAGTACTCGGCCACCGACTTCTGAGCCTCGGGGTTGTCCGGGAACATCACCGCCACCGCAGTCTCGTTCTCGACCCGCATCACGTAGATGGACAGCTGGTAGGAGAACCGGCCGTCGCTGAAGATGCCGATGTTCAGATCGGACAGGTCGGCGGTCAGCAGCACCGACAGCGGAGCGGTTCCCGCGTCGAGGAAGTTCACCACCGGGAAGTTGGGCCTTGGCTTGTTCAGTTCGGGCGCCAGCTCCAGAACCCGACCGTAGGGCACCTCGGCGAGACTCATCCCCGAGTCGAACGACACCTGTGCCGCGCGCGCGGCCTCGCCGAACGAGACGCCCGCGATCGGCACGGTGATGGGAATCAGCCCGGTGAACCAGCCCTGCGTCAACGCATCGGTCGGCGTCTTGCGGGTGTCACTCGGCGTGAGGCCGTAATAGGTGTCTGCGCCGGTCAATTCGTGCTCGGCAAGCGCGCCGCACGCCATCACTCCGCCGATGAAGCGGGCGCCCGCGGCCGTACACGCGGACTCGAACCTGGCCGTCTGCTCCGCATCCATGACCGTGACGGTGACGATGTCACCAGGATCGTGCACGTACGGATCACCAAGGGGCAGAGGGAAACTGGGCATACTGCCGTCGTTGCCCTCGGCGAACTGGATCCACGACTTCACCGGCGCGGAGTCTGCGGTGAGAGCGCCGAGCCGGTCGGCCTGCTTGCGGCAGAACTCGTCGTAGCTTCCCGCCTCGGGCAGCGGGACCGGTGGGTGACCACCGACCAGCGCCAGGTACATCATGTGGAACTCGATCAGCGTGGTCCCCACGATCATCGCGTCGACGTGGACGTGGTCGACGCTGAGGAAGAAGGTGAAGTGGTCCTCACCCTGGATGATGCCGAAACGAAAGCAGTCCCACTGCAACGGATCCGGCGTCGCCGCCAGCAACTCGCGCGTCTCGTCGAGCGTCATGGCGCCACGTCGCTTGGCCACGAACTCGATGTCAGCGGGATCTTCGAGGGTGCGCCTGCCGATCGGGCCGTCGCCGTCGTAGGAGAACATGCTGCGGTAGGTGTCATGCCTGCGCAGGTGGGAGTTGATGACGTAGGTCATCGCGCGGACGTCGCACCGGCCTGGCGCATCGCAGCTGACGATCATCAACCGTGAGTAGTCCAGGCCCTCGGCCCGCTGGTCGTAGAACCCGCGGATGTGCTGTGCCTGCATGTAGCTGACCGGCACGTCGCTGCTCGGCGCCTGCGCCGCCGCGGCGAGCGACGCGGGAGACGGCTCCCACGACACGACCGACCCCGTGGTCGGTTCCCAGTCGGCGAGTGTTCCCACCGCCAGAGGCCCTACGCGCAACGTTCTCTCCTTGATTCAATCCCACCGATTCCCTCGGCCCCGGCGGACGTCGACAGCCCTGACATCAGTTCGCTGCTACGGCAGCTTCCTTGGTCTCCAGCTGTTCGCACAGATGCTCGGCCAGTCCCCGCACCGTGGTGATGTGCGTGGGACCGATGCGGACACCCGTCTCGGTTTCGATCCTGGTGCGCAGCTCCAAGTTGCCAAGCGAGTCGAGACCATAATCCGACAGTGGCCGGTCCGGGTCAATGCTGCGCCGCAGCAGCAGGCTGATCTGGTCGGAGACCAGCCGCCGGATCATGCTCGGCCACTCCTCACGGGGCAGCGCGAGGAGCTCGGCGCGGAACTTGCCGGTGTCCGCGTTGCCCTTCCCCATCGACTGGAACGCCTCGGCGAACTTGCTGCGTTGAGCGAAGGACGTCAGCCACGGCGTCCCCATCAGCGGGGCGTAGCCGGTGTAGGTGCGGTGGTAGCTCAGTACCGTCGACAAGGCCCGTGCGCCCTCGGTCGACGTGATCGCGGCACCCGCAACCTCCGCAAAGTCCGTCGCCCGACCGACCTCGCCCCACGCGCCCCACGCGATCGAGGTGGCGGGCAGCCCCTGGGAGCGGCGCCAATGCGAGAACGCGTCGAGCCAACTGTTGGCCGCCGAGTAGGCACCCTGGCCCGGCGACCCCACCAGCGCTGCCGCCGACGAGAACGAGCAGAACCAGTCCAGTGGCTGACCGTCCGTCGCCTCGTGCATGTTCCACGCGCCGTACACCTTCGGCGCCCAGCAACGGTCGATGAGTGCGGGACTGATGTTGGTCAGCGTGGCGTCCTCCACCACGGCGGCGGCGTGCAGCACGCCACGAACGGGCAGCCCGGATGCGGTCGCCGCCGCGACGAGCCGGTCCGCCGTCCCCGGCGCTGCGACGTCGCCAAGCTCGACCTGGACGTCGGCACCCGTGGCCCGGATGCGATCGATCGCCGCCTGCGCGTCGGGATTCGGCGCCGACCGCGAATTGAGCACGATGCGCCCGGCCCCCGCGGCCGCCATCTCGCCGGCGAGGAACAGTCCGAGGCCGCCGACGCCGCCGGTGACGATGTAGGACCCGTCGGACCGGTAGACCGGCGCCTGCTCCGGCGGCAGCACCGCAACGCTGGTGCCTTCACGCGGCACGTCGAGCACGACCTTGCCGGTGTGGCCCGCACCGCCGACGAGGCGCACGGCGGTGGTGGCCTCGCCCATCGGATAGTGCGTCGTGGTGGGCATGGGAAGCGTGCCGTCCGCCGTGCGTTCGTAGACGGTGGTCAGCAGATGCTGCACGACCTCGGGATGGCTGTGCGTCATCAGCGCGAGGTCGACCGCGTACAGCGAGAGATTGCGCCGGAATGGGAAGAGCCCGAGCCGGGTGTCGCCGTAGATGTCGCGCTTGCCGATCTCGACGAACCGCCCGCCGAAGGCGAGCAGCTCCAAGCCTGCCCGCTGCGCCGCACCGGGCAGGGAATTGAGCACGACGTCGACACCGTAACCGCCGGTGTCGTTGCGAATCTGCTCGGCGAACTCGACGCTGCGGGAATCATAGACGTGCTTGATCCCCATGTCCTGCAACAGTTGTCGCCGCTTTGGGCTACCTGCCGTCGCGAAGATCTCGCAGCCGACGGCACGCGCGATCGCGATCGCCGCCTGCCCGACACCGCCGGTACCCGAGTGGATCAGCACCTTGTCGCTCGCCGAGATCCTGGCCAGGTCGTGCAGGCCGTACCAGGCGGTCGCGGATGCGGTGGGCACCGCGGCGGCCTCGGTGAGCGGCACGGCGGCGGGCAGGGTGATGGCCAACCGGGCATCACAGGTGACGTACGTGCTCCAGCAGCCGTTCGGGGACATGCCCCCCACGTGGTCGCCGATGCGATGGCCGGTGACGTCGGGACCGATCGCGGTCACCACGCCTGCGAAGTCGATGCCCAACTGCTGGCGGTACCCCTCGAAGGTCGGATACCTGCCGAAGGCCACCAGGACGTCGGCGAAGTTGATGCTCGACGCGGTCACCGCGACCTCGATCTCGCCAGGGCCAGGGGCGACGCGGTCGAACGCGGCGAACTCGAGCGACTCCACGTCGCCGGGGTTGCGGATCTGCAACCGCATGCCATCCCGGTCGTTCTCGACGACTACCTGGCGACGCTCGGCGGGACGCAGCGGACCGGGACGCAGCCGTGCGGTGTACCACTGGCCGTCGCGCCATGCGGTCTCGTCGTCCTCGACGCCGCTGCGCACCTGAGTCGCCACCTCCGTCGCCTGTTGCGCCACGGAAGCCGTTGCCTCGACGTCGATCTGAGTGGCACCCAGATGCGGATGCTCGGAGTCGATGACCCTCATCAGGCCGCGCAGGCCGCCGAGCTCCAGGTTGGCAGTGTCACCGTCGAGCACGGTCGCCGCGTTGGTGGTCACCACGAAGAGCCGCGGAGCCTCACCCGGCAGCTCGGCCAATTCACTTGCGATTCCCACCAATTGGCCGACGTACCCGCGGCCGAGCTGCGCTTCGGCGATGCCGTCGGTGTCGGTGTCGGGCGCACCCGCGACGACGATCACGCCGGCCAGCCCCTTCAGGCGGTCAGATCCGTTCGCGGCACTCGCGTCGGTGCCGTCGAGGATCCACTTCAACGGCCCAGCGTCGCCTGCGAGCCACGACGCCGTCGCGCACTGTCCACCGTCTGCCGAAAGCGCTTGGGCCAGTTCGCCCGTCAGCGCATTGGCCGAGTCAGACAGGCCGAGTAGCAGCCAGGAGCCCGGATCGCTCGCGCCGTCGGGCAGGTCGCGCTGCTCCCACTCGATGGTCAGCAATCGTTCGTTCATCAAACGGTCGGCGTGCTCGGCGTGCGAGCCGCCGCCTGCGAGTCGCAGCCCCTCGACGGACAACAGCACGTTGCCGAACTGATCGAGCACGTCGAGATCGGCCTCGCACTCACCCACCCGCGACTCCGTCACGCGGGTCAGGCAGTAATGCGCGTTGCGGGTCGGCTGATAGCAACGCAGTCTGCGCACTCCGACCGGCAGCAGGAGACCACCGCCGCCCGCCTTCTGCACCTCGGGGTGCACGACGACCGACTGGAAGCAGGCGTCGAGTAGGGCCGGATGCGTGGCGTAGGCCGACTGCTGCGAGCGGATCAGGCCGGGCAGCGCCACCTCGGCCAGCACGCTGGTGACGTCGCCTTCGGCGGTGTGCACCGCGGTCAGGCCCGAGAACGCGGGACCGTACTGAATGCCGACGCTGTCGAACGCCTTGCGAAGTTCGGCGCCGTCGAGGCTGGTCGGGTGGTCGGCCACCAACTTCGCCACGTCGTACGCCGGCGGGAGCACGCCGGTGTGGTCCTGGTCGAGGTCGTGCAGTACCGCACTGGCCCGACGAATGCGTTCCCCGTCGACGTGTGTCTCCACGGCGAAGTCCAGCACTCCGGGCGCCACCACCGAAGCGTCGGCGGACACCATGGTCTCGTCGTCGAGAAGCAGGGTCTGCTCGAAGCGGACGGCGCGGACCTCGGATGCCTCGCCGAGGGTGGTCAGCGCCGCCGTCAGTGCCATCTCGCAATACGCGGCGCCGGGAAGTGCTGCGACGCTGTGGATCTGGTGGTCGGCGAGCCACGGGTGCACCAGGGTGCCGACTTCGGCCTGCCAGACGTGGCGCTCGGGCTCCTCGAAGAGGTGCACGTGCGCGCCGAGCAGCGGATGCACGGCCTGGACGGAGGCACCGTGCTGCTGGTCCTGGTCGTCTCGACTGAGCATCAACTCGCGGTGCGTCCAGGTGGGCAGCGGCGCGTCGACGAGGTGACCGTCGGGATACGTCACCGAGAAGTCCACGGCCGCACCCGCGGCGAAGACGTCGGCGACGAAACCGCGCAGCCCGATCGGCAATTCCTGCTCGCGGCGCATCGCGGCCAGTGCGGCGATCGGCATGTCGAGGCTGCCCGCGTTCTGCTGCACGGCGTGCGTCAGCAGCGGGTGCGGCGACATCTCAGCGAAGACGCGGAAGCCGTCGTTCAGCGCCGCTTGGACGGCCGCGCCGAATCGCACGGTGAAGCGGAGGTTGTCGGCCCAGTAATCGGCGTCCCACGTGGGTCGGTCGCGTGGATCCCACAGTGTCGCCGAGTAATACGGGATCTCCGGCTTGCGGGGCTCGAGCTCGGCGAGCAGGTCGATCAGGTCGTCGAGGATGGGGTCGACCTGGGGCGAATGCGATGCCACGTCGACGGCCACCTCGCGGGCCATCACGTCCTTGGCCTCCCAGGCGGCCACCAGGTCGCGGACCGTCTGCGTGTTGCCGCCGATCACGGTCGACGTCGGCGAGGCGACCACGGAGATCACGACGTCACTGATGCCCCGAATGGAGAGCTCTGAAAGCACTTGCTGTGCAGGCAGTTCCACCGAGGCCATGGCACCGGTACCGGAGACCCGCTTCATCAACGTGGAACGACGGCAGATGACGCGCAACCCGTCTTCGAGCGACAGCGCACCAGCGACGACGGCGGCGGCCGCCTCTCCGAGGGAGTGCCCGATGACGGCGCCGGGAACCACACCGTAGGACTTCATGGTCTCGGCCAACGCCACCTGCATCGCGAAGATGGTCGGCTGCACGCGGTCGATGCCGGTCACGGTCTGCGGCGCGGTGATGACCTCGGTGACGGAGAAGCCGGACTCGCTGGCGATGATCGGCTCGATGGCGGCGATCGTCGCCGCGAACACCGGCTCGCTGGCGAGCAGTTGGGCACCCATCCTCGGCCATTGCGACCCCTGACCGGAGAACACCCACACCGGCCCACGGTCGTCCTGGCCGACCGCAGCCTCCAGCGGCACGTCGGAGTCGGCGACCTGCCGCAGCGCAGCACTCAGCTCGGCATGGGTGCCTGCGGCGACGGCGGTGCGGACCGGCCGGTGCGCACGCCGACGCGCCAGCGTGTAGCCCAGGTCGGCGAGTGGCGTCTTGTCGTCGGCGCCGGCGTCCACCCAGTCGGCGAGTCGGCCCGCGGTGACGCGAAGCTGCTCGGCGGACGTCGCGGACACCGGAAACAGCAGCGGACCCACCGGGGCCTCAATGTCGGCCTGCGGGGCGGGCGCCTTCTTGGGGGCCTGCTCGAGGACGGCGTGCACGTTGGTGCCCGACATTCCGTACGACGAGACCGCGGCCCGGCGCGGCCGGTCGCCGTTGTGTGGCCACGGCGTGCGCTCGGTCGGCACGAAGAGCCCCGTCTCAATCGAGGCCATCTCGTCGGGTAGTTGGTTGAAGTGCAGGTTCTGCGGGACGACGCCGTGCTGCAGCGCGAGGATCGCCTTCATCATGCCCAGTGAGCCGGACGTGGACTGCAGATGCCCGAAGTTGGTCTTCACCGAGCCAAGCACGGTGGGGCCGTCGGTGCCGTAGACCGCCGCGAGGCTGGCGTACTCGATGGGGTCACCGACGGGCGTTCCGGTGCCGTGGGCCTCGACGAACCCGACGGTCACCGGGTCGACGCCGCCCGCAGCCAGCGCGGCTTGGTAGCACGCGACCTGCGCGTCCTCCGACGGGGTCGCGATGTTGGGCGTGCGACCGTCCTGGTTGGCCGCGGTGCCCTGGACCACGGCGAGGATCCGGTCGCCGTCCCGTTCGGCGTCGGGCAGCCGCTTGAGTAGCAGCACGACGCATCCCTCGCCGGAGACGAACCCGTCGGCATCGACGTCGAACGTGTGGCATCGGCCGCTGGGCGACAGCATCCCCTGCAGCGACCCGGCAATCGACTTGCGCGGTTCGAGTGCGACCGCGACGCCGCTGGCGACGGCGAGGTCGCTCTCGCCGTCGTGAAGGCTGCGGCAGGCCAGGTGCACTGCCATCAGCCCGGAGGAGCACGCCGTGTCGACCGTGAGCGCCGGTCCCTGCAGGCCGAGGGCGTACGAGACGCGACCGGAGGCGAAGCTGTTGCTGGTGCCGCTGAACCCGTACGGCCCCTCTGCCGCACCGATGTCGGCGGACAGCAGTTCGTAGTCGCCGTGGGTCAGGCCGACGAACACGCCGGTCTGCGTCTTGGCCAGCGACGACGGGTCGATGCCCGCGTGCTCGAACGCATCCCAGGAGGCTTCCAGCAGCAGCCGGTGCTGTGGATCGACGGCCGTCGCCTCGCGCTCGGTCATGCCGAAGAAGTCGCAGTCGAAGCCGCCGACGTCGTCGAGGAAGGCTCCCCATCGGGTGATCGAGCGGCCCGGTACGCCGGGTTCCGGGTCGTAGTAGACGTCCGCGTCCCAGCGGTCGGCGGGGATCTCGCCCACCAGGTCGTCGCCTCGCAGCAGCGCCTCCCACAGACCTTGGGGAGAGTCGATCCCTCCGGGGAGCCTGCAGGACATGCCGATCACGGCGATGGGCGTGGCAGTCGCTTCGCGCAAGTGCGTTCTCCCTGTTCTCGCCCGATTGTCTGGGCAGCTCAGTTGCCAGTGCGAATGCCGCAAAGCCCTCGCGGTGGCGCGCCCGAAGATGCCGCGCTGCATCAGGGCTCAGGATTCGTCAACGTCAGCGGTAGCTTAGCGACTCGAGCTGCGGTGGGCTCGTTCACGTCGGCGCAGGCCCGGTGGACTGCGAAAACCGTGGTGCGCATGGGGTTTGCGTGCGCCGCGGGATCGCGCGGCGGCGGTGGCGCCGCGAGCACCGCGGCGGGAGCGATAGCTCGACTAGATAGCTGGCAAAGCGTGCGCCAGCAACCACGCGATCAGTAGTCGGCCCAGCGAGTCGCCTCCACGGCGGCGGGCCCGGGAGTATGCAGCGGGACGTCGAGCCCGTCGTAGAGGCCCGGCTTCTGCGTGGCGAGCCATTCGATGGCACCGAGCAGGCGGTTGGCTGCGGTGGTGTTGCCACCATCGGCGCGAGTGCCGCCCACTACGTCGGCTCGGCTGACGATGGTCAGTTGCGGATCGCCGTCGACGATCACGCGGTGATCACCGACGCCCTCGTCGGGCTGTGGCCACTGCGGCGCGCACGCCGGGTCGATGCGGGTGATGTGGTCGACGACGATGCGTTCCCTGCCGTCGGCCCATCCGATGACCTTGAGCCAGAACGCGCCCTGGGTGCCCTTCTCGAAGCGACCCATCACGTTGTCCACCGACTCCTCGAGCGGCAGCCGTTCGACCACTTCGGTGATCTCGTCGATCTGCAGACCGAGGCCGCGGCCGATCAGGCGAATGTTGCCGCCCCAGACCATCGTTGGGATCGACGGAAGCAGCATCATCGGCACCTCGTCCATCGGCCCGCCGAAGCCGCAGCTCACACGGACGGCTTGGGGCTGGTCATAGGTCGAGTAGTCGAAGATCTCCTGGCAGTGGATGGTCTTGATGCGCGTGCACAGTCCTGCGGCCATCACCGCCAGCGCGTCATTGGCCCAGCCGGGATCGACGCCACTGACCAGCAGCGTGGCGCCACCCTCCTCGGCGGCCGCGGTCAGCCGGTCGATCCAGGCCTTGGGTGCGGATCTGGGGTCGTACAGCGAGTACAGCGACGGCGTGACGACGTGCGCCCCGGCGCGCAGACACCGCTCGATGTCGTCGACCGCATCGTCGGGCCGGATGTCGCCGGATGCCATGTAGGCGACGGCGTCACATCCAGCCAATGCCGCGGTGACGTCCGTGGTGGCGGTGACTCCGGTGTCGGCGTCCAGGCCAGCGAACGTCGCGGCATCCCGGCCCGCCTTGTCCTCCGAGGAGGTGATGACGCCGACCAATTCGAGGCCGGGAAACGCGACCGTCGACCGGATCGCCGTCGACCCCATGTTGCCCGTTCCCCATACCACGACTCGCCTCATCCGAGTGACCCTAGTTGGCGTGCTGGACGTTCTAGTGGTCGACATCACACGGTGAGGAAAACCCAGGTCAGCGGGTATCAACCAGTCGGTTGGCCGCCCCAATCAACCGCCGGGTTGGTTAGCCAGCACAAATTAGCTCGACAGCGCTTTGCGATCAAGTTACCCAACGGTATAGTCGTTGGCAGTTACTGGTGGGTAACTTAACCCTAGTACCCAACCGCAGACGGCATTCTCATCGAGGAGACATCGTGAGCCACTACAAGAGCAACGTCCGTGACCAGGTATTCAACCTCTTCGAGGTGTTGGGCGTCGACAAGGCCTTCGGCGAAGGCGACTACACCGACCTGGACGCCGATACCGCCCGCGAGATGCTCGAAGAGATGGCCCGTCTGGCCGAGGGGCCCGTCGCCGAATCGTTCGCCGACTCGGACCGCAACCCCCCCACGTACGATCCCGAGACCTACACCGTCACGCTGCCAGAGGGGTTCAAGAAGTCCCTGCGGGCCGTCATCGAGGGCGGCTGGGACCGCGTCGGACTCGACGACGCCCTCGGCGGCACCCCCGCCCCCAAGGCACTCATGTGGGCACTCAACGAACACGTCCTCGGCGCGAACCCCGCCGTGTGGATGTATGGCGGCGGCGCGGGCTTCGCCAACATCTTCTACGACCAGGCCACCGAGGAGCAGAAGAAGTGGGCCATCCTCGCTGCCGAGCGCGGCTGGGGCTCCACCATGGTTCTCACCGAGCCCGACGCGGGCTCCGACGTCGGCGCGGGCCGCACCAAGGCCGTCCGGCAGGAGGACGGCTCCTGGCACATCGAGGGCGTGAAGCGCTTCATCACCTCCGGTGACTCGGGCGACGCCTTCGAGAACATCTTCCACCTCGTGCTGGCCCGCCCGGAGGGCGCAGGCCCCGGCACGAAGGGTCTCTCGCTGTTCTTCGTACCCAAGTTCTTGTTCGACTTCGAGACCGGCGAGCCCGGCGAGCGCAACGGCGTCTACGTCACCAACGTCGAGCACAAGATGGGCCTCAAGGTCTCCGCGACCTGCGAGCTGTCCCTCGGCCAGCACGGCGTCCCCGCCAAGGGATGGCTCGTCGGCGAGGTGCACAACGGCATCGCGCAGATGTTCGATGTCATCGAGCAGGCGCGAATGATGGTGGGCACCAAGGCCATCGCCACGCTGTCAACCGGCTACCTCAACGCGCTCGAGTACGCGAAGACCCGCGTGCAGGGTGCCGACCTGACCCAGATGACCGACAAGGCCGCCCCGCGCGTCACCATCACGCATCACCCGGACGTCCGCCGCTCGCTGATGACCCAGAAGGCGTACGCCGAGGCGCTGCGCGCGCTGTATCTCTACACCGCCACGTTCCAGGATGCGGCGGTCGCCAAGGCCGTCCACGGCGTCGACGCCGACCTGGCCGTCAAGGTGAACGATCTGCTGCTGCCGGTCGTCAAGGGCGTCGGCTCCGAGCAGGCGTACGCCAAGCTCACCGAGAGCCTGCAGACCTTCGGTGGTTCCGGCTTCCTGCAGGACTACCCGATCGAGCAGTACATCCGCGACGCCAAGATCGACTCGCTCTACGAGGGCACCACCGCCATCCAGGCCCAGGACTTCTTCTTCCGGAAGATCGTCCGCGACAAGGGCGTTGCGCTGGGGTACGTGGCGAACGAGATCGAGCAGTTCGTCAAGAGCGAGGCGGGCAACGGTCGGCTCAAGGCCGAGCGCGAGATCCTGGCGACGGCGCTGGCCGACGTCCAGGGCATGGCCGCCACCCTCACCGGCTACCTGATGTCGGCTCAGGAGGATCCCAAGAACATCTACAAGGTGGGCCTTGGCTCCGTGCGCTTCCTGATGAGCGTCGGCGACCTGGTGCTCGGTTGGCTGCTGCAGAAGCAGGCCGCCGTCGCCATCGCCGCACTCGACGAGGGTGCCACCGGTGCCGACAAGTCCTTCTACGAGGGCAAGGTCGCCGTGGCGTCGTTCTTCTCGAAGACCTTCCTGCCGCTGCTCACCAGCACGCGTCTGACCATCGACACGATCGACAACGACCTGATGGAGCTCGACGAAGCCGCCTTCTAGGATTCCTAGTGCGTTGAGTGGCCCGTTATCACACGCCAATTGGCGTTTTGCGTGTGATAACTGGCCACTCGGCAACAGGAACCGCACAGGATCCGTTGCCACGATGTAACGGTGAACCTCATGGCCGCCGACGCACCCGCGACCTATCACCGGGGATTGTCGTTGCTGCAGGGGTGGCTACCCATCACCGTGCAGATCGTCGCCGCCGTCGTTCTGGTCGCGGCGGTCGGTTGGCGCACCCGGCGCTGGCGGCTGATGTGGCTCCCCACCGCGATGCTCTTCGGCGCGGCGGTCGCGGCGTGGGCGCACTGGTACGTCGAATCCCAGGGCATGGCAGGCGATCCCGCCCCAGACGCGCTCTGGGCGTGGACCGGGCTGACGGGGTTCGCCGTCGGTGTGGCCGTGCTGGGGTGGCGCGGGATCCGGTGGCGCCGAGCGGCCGCCATCGCCGCGGTCCCGCTGTGCCTGCTGAGCACGGCGCTGGCCCTCAACACCTGGGTTGGCTACTTCCCCACCGTGCAGCTCGCCTGGAATCAGCTCACCGCGGGGCCCCTGCCCGATGAGACGGACCCCGACACCGTCGCCGCCATGCAGCGGGCCGGCACCGTGCCTTCGCACGGCAGCGTGATCAGCGTCGACATCCCTTCGACCGCTTCGGGTTTCAAGCACCGCACCGAGCTCGTGTACCTGCCGCCGCGATGGTTCGCCAGCAACCCGCCACCCAGGTTGCCGGTGGTGATGATGATCGGTGGTGAATTCAACACGCCCGCCGATTGGCTGCGCACCGGTAACGCGGCCGCGATCATCGACGACTTCGCGGCGGCCCACGGCGGCAATGCCCCCGTGTTCGTCTTCGTCGACGCAGGCGGGTCGTTCAACAACGACACCGAATGCGTGAACGGCGTGCGCGGCAACGCCGCGGACCATCTGACCAAGGACGTGGTGCCGTACGTCGACACGACCTTCGGCACCAGCACCGCCAGCGCCGACTGGGGCATCGTCGGCTGGTCGATGGGCGGCACCTGCGCCGTCGACCTGACCGTGATGCACCCGGAGTTGTTCGGCAGCTTCGTCGACATCGCGGGCGACATGGGCCCCAACGCCGGTACCCACGATCAGACCGTCGACCGGCTGTTCGGCGGTGACACCACCGCATGGGCGGCTTTCGACCCGACCACGGTCATCTCCAAACACGGTCCCTATCAAGGGGTTTCCGGGTGGTTCGCCATCTCGACGGACGCTCCGACCCAGCACAGGAACGCCGGGGGTGACGGAGCCATCGGACTCGGCGGCCGCGACGCGGCGGGCAATCCTGGCGACCAGACTCAGGCCGCCAATGCGCTGTGCGGCCTCGGTCGCGCCAACGGCATCACGTGCTCGGTGGTCCCCACGACGGGTCGGCACGACTGGCCGCTCGCGACGCAGGTCTTCACCGCCGCGCTGCCTTGGCTGGCGGGGGCGGTGCACACCCCCGACGTACCTGCGACGCCGCTGCCCTTCGCCGCTGCGCCGTTGAGCCCTGCCTAGGCTCGCGACTGAATCCCCGTGCTCGCGAGGCGATTCCGTCGGCTGGGGAGCCAGCTTGCGGAGCACGGCTCGCGTCCGGGCCCGGCCCTCCGGGCTGGGTCGAACGTCGCGGCGACGTATTCGTCGACGCCTGCGGCCTCACTCCGTCGAAGCACGGTGAGGACGGCCGACCCGGCAAAGGGTGTTCAATGCCCACATGACGACCGAAGCCGCCCGCCTCCAGAACTTCGGACCCAACTGGTTCGCCTCGGTGATGGGCACCGGCATCGTCGCGACGGCGGGCGCCACGCTGCCGGTCCAGGTCCCCGGCCTGCACGTGTTCTGCCGCGTCGTGTGGGTCGCCGCGGCCCTGCTGCTGGTGGCCCTGGTGATCGCCGTGAGCATCCAGTGGTTGCGGCACCCGACGGTCGCCCGCAGTCACTCCCGCAACCCGCAGATGGCCCACTTCTACGGCGCAGCGCCGATGGCCCTGCTGACGATCGGGTCGGGCGCCTTGCTGATCGGCAAGGACCTCATCGGCGAACGCATTGCGGTCGACCTGGCCTGGGCGCTGTGGACCGCGGGCACCGTCGGGGGCCTGTTCACCGCCGCGACCATCCCCTTCCTGATGTTCACCCAGCTGAACGTGGAGCCCGACGCGGCGTTCGGCGGTTGGCTGATGCCGGTGGTGCCGCCGATGGTGTCGGCGGCCTCGGGAGCGCTTCTCATTCCTCACATGGCGCCGGGCACCGGGCGCACGACGATGCTGTACGGCTGCTATGCGATGTTCGGCCTCTCGCTGATCGCTGCGCTGATCATCATCAGCATGATCTGGAGCAGGCTCGCGCTGTACGGCACGTCGGGCACCGCGCGCGTGCCAACGCTCTGGATCGTCCTCGGCCCGCTCGGGCAGGGCATGACGGCCGCCGGGCTGCTCGGCGCTGCGGCGCACCTGGCCGTGCCTGCCGAACTGGCAGGCGCCATGAACGTCTTCGCCGTGCTCTTCGGCGTGCCGGTGTGGGGATTCGCGGTGCTGTGGATCGCGTTGGCGACCCAGCTGACGGTGCGCACGCTGCGGCGCGGAATGCCGTTCGCGCTGACGTGGTGGAGCCTGACGTTCCCCGTCGGGACCTTCGTCACGGGGACCACGCAACTGGCCAAGCACACGGAACTGCCGGCGTTCGCCGTGGCCGCCGTGATCGCGTACGTCGGATTGCTGTGTACCTGGGGCCTTGTCGCGGTGCGGACGGCGCGCGGCAGCGTTGGCGGAAGTTTGTTCGTTCCGCCGCCTGCGGCCGGTCCGATCAGAGCCCGCAAGGACGGGGACGGCCGGGAGCCGCAGGGGGCCTGAAACGAAGGAGCCCCGTGTTGCCGTCGGGTCGGGGGGTCAGACGGCAACACGGAGCTACCCGAACTATCGACGCCGCGGCGCCGGGCGTTACAGCCCACGCGACGAAGTCTTCGTCACGCCTCCAGGATCGCCGTGACGCCCTGCCCACCAGCGGCGCAGATCGAGATGAGACCGCGAACGGGCTGTCCGGTCTGAGCCTTCTTCTCCGCCAGCTGCTTGGCCAGCTGCGCGACGATGCGGCCGCCGGTCGCGGCGAACGGGTGTCCGGCGGCCAGAGACGAGCCGTTGACGTTCAGCTTCGCGCGGTCGATGGAGCCGAGTGGTGCGTCGAGTCCGAGGCGTTCCTTGCAGTATTCGTCGGATTCCCACGCCGCCAGCGTCGCTAGCACCACCGAGGCGAATGCTTCGTGGATCTCGTAGAGGTCGAAGTCCTGCAGCGTGAGGCCGTTGCGGGCCAGCAGTCGCGGCACCGCGTACGTGGGTGCCATCAGCAGGCCGTCGGGGCCGTTGACGTAGTCGACCGCAGCGGTCTCGCCGTCGACGAAGTAGGCCAGCACGGGCAGGTTGCGTTCGGCGGCCCACTCATCGGTGGACAGCAGCGCGACCGAGGCGCCGTCGGTGAGCGGCGTCGAGTTGCCCGCCGTCATGGTCGCGTCGCCGTTCTTCACGCCGAACACCGGCTTGAGCTTGGCTAGCTTCTCGGCCGACGAATCGGCCCGCAGGTTGTTGTCGCGGTACAGACCGAGGAACGGGCTGACGAGGTCGTCGAAGAAGCCGCGGTCGTATGCCGCCGCCATGTTCTGGTGGCTGGCCGCGGCCAGCTCGTCCTGGTCGACGCGCTTGATGCCCATCTGCTTGGCGGTGATCGCAGCGTGCTCGCCCATCGACATGCCCGTGCGGGGTTCGCCGTTGGTCGGGATCTCCACGCCGAGGGACGCGGGCAGCTTGCCGACGAGCTTGAGCCTGGCGACGTTGCTCTTTGCCCTGCGCAGGCCGAGTAGCACGTGACGGAAGTCGTCGCCGAACGCGATCGGGGCGTCCGAGGTGGTGTCGACGCCGCCTGCGGCGCCGGAGTCGTACTGCCCGAGCGCGATGCCATTGGCGACGGCGATGGCGGACTGCAGCCCGGTGCCACACGCCTGCTGCAGGTCGTAGGCGGGGGTGTGGGCGTCGAGGGAGGTGCCGAGCACGCATTCGCGGATCAGGTTGAAGTCACGGCTGTGCTTGAGCACCGCGCCGCCGACCACGGCGCCGAGTCGTTCACCCTTGAGGTTGAACCGGTCGATCAAGCCACCCAGCGCAGCTGTGAACATGTCCTGGTTCGAGGCGTTGGCGTAGGCGCCGTCGGAGCGTGCGAAGGGGATTCTGTTGCCGCCGAGGATGGCTACTCGGCGGGCGGTCTTTTCAGCCACTGTTACCTCTCGTCATGGACGTCAGTGTCGAGGGTCATACTACCCACCGTTCTTACTCCGGAGTAAGTTCGTGACCGATACGACAGTCCGTGACGATACGACTGACGGGGGTACACCCTCGACCGTAGGACGTACCCGTTTTCTACCCCTTTTCCCGTAGAGAGGCAGCGCAGTGGCTACCGACCTGTTCTCACAAGTGGTCAATTCCGGACCGGGCTCGTTCCTGGCCAAGCAACTCGGCGTACCGCAGCCAGAGGCCCTGCGCCGGTACGAGGCGGGCCAACCCGCGCTGTCGGGCTCCCTGCTGATCGGTGGTGAGGGCCGCGTCGCCGAACCGCTGCGCGCGGCGCTGGCCGAGGACTACGACCTCGTCGGCGACAATCTGGGCGGACGTTGGGCCGACTCCTTCGGCGGGCTGGTCTTCGACGCCACCGGCATCACCACACCGGAAGGGCTCAAGGGGCTCCGCGAGTTCTTCACCCCGTTGCTGCGCAACATCGGCCATTCGGGTCGACTCGTCGTCGTCGGCACCACGCCGGACCAGACCGCCGACGTCGACGAGCACATCGCGCAGCGCGCGCTCGAGGGCTTCACCCGCTCACTCGGCAAGGAACTTCAGCACGGCGCGACGATCGGTCTTGTCTATCTAGCCGCGGACGCCAAGCCCGCCGCCACCGGGCTCGAGTCCACGGTGCGCTTCCTGCTGTCCGGCAAGTCGGCGTACGTCGACGCCCAAGTGTTCTACGTCGACGGCAAGGATTCGGTGCCGCCGGCCGACTGGGACAAGCCACTCGACGGCAAGGTGGCACTGGTGACCGGCGCCGCCCGCGGCATCGGCGCCGAGATCGCCAGGGTCTTCGCACGGGACGGCGCCAAGGTCGTGGCCATCGACGTGGAAAGCTCGGCTCAGGCGCTGGCCGAGACCGCCACGAAGGTCGGCGGCACCGCACTGACGTTGGACGTCACCGCCGCCGACGCGGTCGACCGCATCACCGAACACCTGCGCGAGCACTACGCGGATCATTCGGGCGGCAAGGCTCACATCCTCGTCAACAATGCGGGCATCACCCGCGACAAGCTGCTCGCCAACATGGACGCTGGTCGATGGGACTCGGTCGTCGCCGTGAATCTTCTTGCCCCGCAACGTCTTGCGCAGGGTCTGGTGGACAACGGCACCATTGGCGAAGGCGGCCGCATCGTCGGACTGTCCTCGATGGCGGGGATCGCGGGCAACCGCGGCCAGACCAACTACGCGGCCACCAAGGCGGGCATGATCGGCATGACGCAAGCGCTCGCGCCGGTGTTCGGCGCGAAGGGCATCACCATCAACGCCGTCGCACCCGGCTTCATCGAGACCAAGATGACCGAGGCGATTCCGCTGGCCACCCGCGAGGTGGGCCGCAGACTCAACTCGCTGTTCCAGGGCGGCCTGCCGGTCGACGTCGCCGAGGCCATTGCCTACTTCGCCAGTCCCGCATCGAATGCCGTGACGGGCAACACCATTCGGGTGTGCGGCCAGGCCATGCTGGGGGCGTGAGCATGAATCAGCCCAGCGGTCTGAAGAACATGGTGCTGGCCGCAGCAGGTGCGTTGCCGCTCGTATCCCGCGGCGATCGCCTGCCGGACCGGACGGTCCACGTCGAGAACCTGGCAATCGATCCCGCCAACGTCGCCGACTACGCCGCCGTCACCGGGTTGCGCTTCGGCGACACGGTTCCCCTGACGTATCCGTTCGCCCTGACGTTCCCCTCGATGATGTCGTTGGTCAGCGGGTTCGACTTCCCGTTCGCCGCAATGGGTTCGGTGCACGTCGAGAACCACGTCACCCAGTACCAGCCGATCTCCGTCACCGACGTCGTGAGCGTCGACGTGCACGCCGAGAACTTGCGCGAGCACCGCAAGGGACTGTTGGTCGACCTGGTCACCGACGTCTCGGTAGGCAACGACACCGCATGGCACCAGGTCACCACGTTCCTGCACCAGCAGCGCACCAGCCTGTCCGAGCAGCCCAAGGCCGAACAGAAGAAGCAGCCGAAGTTACCGCCCCCGAACGCGATTCTGCGCATCACACCGGGCCAGATTCGGCACTACGCCTCGGTGGGCGGGGACCAGAACCCCATTCACACCACTTCACTCGGCGCCAAGCTGTTCGGCTTCCCCACCTCCATCGCGCATGGCATGTTCACTGCCGCGGCGGTGCTGGCCAACATCGAAGGTCAGCTTCCCCATGCCGTCAAGTACTCGGTGCGCTTCGGCAAGCCGGTGCTGCTGCCCGCACGGGCCGGCCTGTACGTGAATCGCATTCCCAACGGCTGGGACCTGTCGCTGCGCCACCTGTCCAAGGGCTACCCGCACCTCACGGGCACGGTCAC
>NZ_JBEVLO010000460.1:0-15266 GCF_040509115.1 Mycobacterium sp.
TCGACGTACGTTCCAGCCCTGGGCAGGAACTCGTCGTCTATCACGCTGCACCCAACTCGACCAGCGCCCACGCCCTCGCTCTGCTCGGCTCGCTATCGGCGACCAGCGCTGCGCACGCAGACGACACGGTCCAACACCACACCGCTGAATAGCGCCGTCTACACCGGCACCGGCCATTCCGTCATCGAATGTCAGTGGGCATCGAATGTCAGTGGGCATCGAACGTCAGTGGGCAAGCGAGCTCTGCTCTCCCGAAGGGGCCGTGACGATTCACGTTGCGTCGAGATAGGTGAGCACGGCCAAGACCCTGCGGTCGCCGTCGTCGGAAAGCGGTAGCTTGGCGAAGATCCCGCCGACGTGCTTACGTACCGCCGCCTCGGAGACAACGAGCCGCACAGCGATCTGTGGGTTGGTCAAACCCTGGGCCATGAGGGCCAGGACCTCCTGCTCGCGTGGCGTGAGTGTGGCCAGAATTCCTCGTCGCCTTGAATCCCCGATGAGGGCGATCACGATGTCGGGGTCGATCACGGTTGCTCCCGAGGCGACATCGCGCAGGGTATCGAGGAAGTGACGCACATGTGCGACGCGGTCCTTGAGGAGGTAGCCGAGACCACCGCGGCCGGTGTCGATGTCCTTGTCGAGTAATTGGTGAAGCGAACCCACGGAGATGTACTGCGACAGGATCAGCACCGGCAGCCCAGGGATGCTGCGTCTAAGGTCGATCGCCGCCCGGATGCCCTCATCGGTGTGGGTCGGCGGCATACGAACATCGGAGATCACGAGGTCGGGGCGGTGCGCGTCCACGGCCGCACGCAGATCTTCGGCACTGTCGACGGCCGCGCACACGGTGTGACCGTCGGATTCCAGGACCGTGACGATCCCGGCGCGCAGTAGCGGAGCATCTTCTGCCAGCACGACACGCAGCGGGCCGGTTGTGGTGCCGTGATGATTCATGTTGTTGGACAATGCATTCTGATCTCGGTGGGTCCGCCGTCAGGGCTGTCGATCGTGAGTGTGCCGTCGACCGCCGTCACACCCGCGGCAAGGGTATCCAGCCCGCGGCCGGGTCGGATGACCGCGTTTCCGGATCCATCGTCGCGGACCGTCAGCCACCACGAGTCAGCTTGGCGATCCGCCGCGATCGTCACGGCGGTGGCCGAGGAGTGTTTGATGACGTTGGTGAGCGCCTCGTTGACCACTCGATAGGCCGCGTGCTCGATTGCGACAGGGAGGCGGTGCGGGACTTCGGTGGCGCCGAAGTCGGTGCTGACTGGCAGCGGATACGGTCCGATCAAGTCGGTGACTGCAGCGACGAGGCCGTGCTCATCCAGGGCGCGCGGCTGAATGCCGAGCAGGACCGAACGCAGTTCGGCGAGAGTGTCGTCCAGTTGGCGATGAGCTTCTGCGGCCAGCCGGCCGGTCGCGTCGTCACCGTGGTTGTCTTCGGCGATGCCGAGGGTCAGAGCGAGCGCGACGAGCCGGTGTTGTACGCGATCGTGCAGATCGCTCTCGATACGCCGTCGTTCCTGCCCTGCCGCGTGCACCAGCGCGGTCCGTGAGTCACCGAGCCGGGTCACTTCGCGCTGCAAGACTCGTGGATCGGTCAGGGCGGCGGAGGTCAGGTGTGCGACCGCACCGGCATAGGTCCCGATGGCGTACGCAGACAGGATCAATACCCCGACACCGACCGCCGCGGCGGTCCAAGACTCTTCTGGAGAATCGACGTCCCACCACATCACGTTGATCGGCTCGCCTGGCCGCACCAGCCATGGCGCCATCAACAAGACCGTGGTCAAGATCGCCAGGAACGCTGCCCAGATGGCCCCGATTGGTCCCGTGATCACAGCGGTGACCAGCAGGTATCCCATCTCGCGAACGGTCGGCGAGCGCTGCTCGGCGCGGGCCTGCGCCACGTCGTCCCTGACGTGTTGGGCGGCTTCCTCGTCGATCAGCGACAGGCGGGCGCACTCCAAGTCCAGCAGCGGGAACCACAGCGCGGAACGCAGGTGACGCGAGAACCCGAGTAGCAGGGCCGGAGCCAGACCGACGAGGAGCGCCGCACTCAGGGGGCCGCCGATGAGCGCCCATGCCAACGCGCGCCACGGCCACGGTGTCAGGAGATATCGCGGCCCGGCCATCATCGCGGCGACAAGCGACCGGTGTGATGCACGCTGCGCCATTACCCGACCCTAGGGTCGCGGCGGCCACGGTGGCTGCGCGAGCCGGCGGTGTGGCCGCTGATCACGATCACCGCAACGAACGGGAGAAGGCCAGCGCAGAGCAACATGGTCGCCTGGTTGATGCCGGTCGTGTCACCGAAGACCAACAGCATGCCCTGCGTCGCGACCAGGTTGCCTCCTGCGTGCAGCATTGCGCCGGGCCATACCGATCCCGTCGCCGACCACAGCCAGCCGATCAAGAACTCCAGCAGGATGCTCAGCGGCAACCACCACGCCATGCCCAAAAGGGCTTCGGCGACTGTGGTTCCGCCACCGAAGTAACCCACCCACGGCAGCGGCCAATGCCACACACCCCAGATCAGACCGGTGAGGAAGGTGGTCGCGACCGGGCGTCCCGGGACCAAGCGATCGCGTAGATAGGCCGTCCAGCCGTACTCCTCGCCCCAGAAGATTGGGGCCATCGCGACGCAGATCACGGGGCCGGCAGCCAGGTACAGCCAGGCCCCGCCACTCATCCGCAGGTCCGTCGTCGACCACCACCCTGCGGCTATCGCAACACCCGTGCCCACGACCAGAATGCCCCAGGGGAGCGTGACCGCGGCGAGGTAATACGGCCACTTCGATCTCAGATTCAAACCCAGACCTGATTGGGCGAATCCCTGCCTGGTGACCCAAAGTCGCACCACGCACGCGGCGAGCGCCGGCACGAATGCGGCCGTGGCGAGCTGTATCAGCGGATCGTCCAATGAACCACCGGCCAGGTGCACCCCGAACCACGGGACCCAGGCGCCGACGAACGCGAGTGCGAGGAACCATCGGACGCCGCGCCGACGCACGGCTCGTGTTTCCCGAAGGGCGCTCTCGGTGGGGTGCGAGCCCGCGGGTGCTGTGTGTTCTGCGGTGTTTCTCATAGACCAAGTTGAATGCAGATGCTACGACATGTCCTGCACCCGCACGCCCGGCTTGAGGTAGCGCGCACGCTACCTTTGGTGCCGGCATCGAGTCGATGGCGGCACCAGCTCGGCTCGTGGCCGGTCCGATGGCCCTGGCCACCGCAGACGCCCGACCGGAAGGACATTCGAGTTGCGGAACTCTGACGAGCACGAGTGGAGTGTCATCGCCCAGGCCAACGCGCGGGCCTGGGATGAGGAGGTTGCCAACAATCACTGGGCGACTGCGCCGCTCACCGACGACGAGTTCCGCGGCGCGGCGCGGAATGGGTTTCCGGTGTCGTTGACGGGATCTCGGCCCGTGCCCGACGGTTGGTTCGGCGACCTCTCGGGCCGACACGTGCTGTGCATCGCTTGCGGCGGTGGACAACAGACGGTGCTGCTCGCCGCGCGGGGCGCCATCGTCACCTCGCTGGAGAATTCCACGCAGCAGTTGCAACGCGACATCGACACCTGCGCGAAGTACGGTCTTGCCCTGACCGCAGTCGAAGGTTCGATGGACGACATGCACATGTTGTCGTCGTCGGTATTCGACATGGTGGTGCTCGGCATGGGGGCCCAGTTCGTCGCAGATACGCGACCCGTGTTCGCGCACGTACGCCGCGTCCTCACCGACGATGGCGTCTTCATCGGGGCCTTCGTCAACCCGGTTTGCTACGTGTTCGATTGGGCGGCTCAAACAGCCGGCAGGCTCGAGGTGAGGCACAAGGTGCCTTACTCCGATCTGACGTCTTTGCCTGAGGAAGAACGGCTCACTCTCTTCGGGCGCGACGCGCCGCTGGAATTCGGCCATAGCCTCGAACAGGTCATCGGCGGCCTGTCGGCTGAAGGGCTGTGTGTCACCGGATACCTCGAAGAATTCGACGAGCGCAAACAGATGGGCGAGTACTTTCCGAGCTTTTACGCGTTGCGCGCTGGCTGAGTGGCCGGTGCCCGATGTGGTCGCACGCTCAGGACTGAGCGAACGCACGTTCAGCCGACGTTTCCGGAGGCGATTCAACGTCGACTGAGAGTGCCACCGCACCGGCGACCATTAGAGAAGCGCGGCCCGTCCGGAATCTGCTGCAGGAGAACCGCTGTCACCACGGCGATGCCCACGGTCGTGGGTACGCGGACTTTGATCGGTGTCATTGGGTCGGGGCTTCATCTCCCCAGGGTGCACCCGCGATGAATTCGGTGAAGTCGACGGCAGGCGCTCCGTTGATCACTTCGTTGAGGTGACCGGGCAAGGTGAACGGCGGTGCCTTCAGCGGGTTCGTCGGATGGGCCCTGATGTCGCGGGCGATGGCGTGTCCGAGTTCGACGCCTACTTCGTGGCGTGGCCAGGCACCAATGACCCGCCCGATGAAATCGGGGGAGAAGTCGTTCATCCCCATGCCGTCGATGTCGAATGAGATTCCGGAGATCGCGATGAGCTGCACCGTGCCGAATGCGTGCCCAAGGCCGAGGCTGCTGTGCAGGGCGATGGATTGCCAGACTGTGGTGACCCGGTCGTCGGCGACATCGTGTTCGCGCAGAAACCGCGCCGCGGCGTCGGCTCCCTGCACCTCGAAGCGCTGCTCGCCAGCGCCGAAGTCGGTGAGGCCGAGGTCGTGCAACAGGCAGGCGAGGTAGACGGTCTCGTCGTCATAGTCGACGCCGCTGCGCAGGCCCCTGGCTGCGGCGATTTCACGACCGAACAGGTAACTGCGAACACAGTGGTTGGAGAGGACGGCGGGGGAGACGTCGGTCACCAAGCGGAGGGCTGCGGAGGCGACCTCGGAATCCGGGAAGTTCCACCGACTGACGTCAGGAGTGTCGACGGTCGCAGCTGGTGAATCGGTCATGCCTTTACCCTTGCCGCCAAGAATCACGGTCGCCAGCGGCTCAATGGCCATCATTCGCAATAATCGGGACAGGCCATGTCCCCTTCTGAGCGGTAGCCGACGACTCCGCCGCTCGTGATGCAGGCGTGCGATGTGGCGAATATTCGCTGGGAAATCGAAGTTTTCGTCGTCGAGCGAGGCATTGAGTCGTCGAGTGAGGCATTGAGCGGCCGGAGGTCGCCACCAACCTGGGAGGACTGGGTCCTCCCAGGATCGCGCCGGCGCCTCTACGTTCAGTGTCATGACAATCAAATTCGAGCGGTGGCGCGCACGAGCCAAGACCATCGCGGCTGGCACCGTGCTGGCGCCCCTCGTGATGGTCGGCTCCAGCGCCACCAGTGCTGCAGAGGAACCGCCAACGCCGCAGCAACGCAACGCCGAAGTGGTGCGCGACGCCTTTGCGCTCGGCGTCGGTGGCGACGAACGTACCTTCTATTCCATTCTGGCCGAGGACGTCCAGTGGACGGTTGCGCGTGCGGTCGAGCCGAGGACATACACCAGCCGATCCCAGTTCTTGCGGGATGGCGCGGGGCCGGTCCAGTCTCGGCTCAACGGTCCGATCCAGGCGGACGTACGGCAGCTGATCGCCGAGGACGACGATGTCGTCGCGATCTGGGATGGCACCGCGACAGCGCGCGACGGCCGCCCCTACGTCAACAGCTACGCCTGGGTGATGACCATGCGTGACGAACGGGTCGTGCGGGTGACGGCATTTCTCGACCTAGTGGCTCTCAACGAGTTGTTGGAACGAGTAGAACCGGCCTGACGCATCTCGACATGCTCACTGACCAGAGGAGAAACGATGCCCAACAGTCCCGTTCGCGAAGCCGCGGATCCCATCGGACTTCCGAGGCGCGTCCGTGTCCTTCGCACGATCTGCGCATCCATGACCATGGCGGCCGGCTTACTCGTAGTCGCCGCATGCCATTCGGTAGCACCGCCCCCGGACCGCTCACACGAGTCGACCCGAGAACGAGGGCAAGCCGACACCGATCACCCCTATGTCGGCATGTGGGTCACCAGCGACGGAGTCATCCGCCAGGAACTTCTACCAAACGGACGCTACGACGAAGCTAGAGGTGAGCGCGTGAGCGCTTACACCGGTCGCTACGAAGTGCGCGGCAACCGCATCGAGTATTGGGATGACACGGGATTCACGGCGGACGGAACCTTCGTCACCGACGACGAACTGCACCACGGCGGCATGATCTTCTACCGGCAGCCTCAGTGAGTCCGGTCTGAGACTCCGGTCTTGGCGCACCAGACGTGCCTCCGCGCATAGCCCCGCTCGGCGTCGTCGCCGCCGTCGACGAACAGTCCTGTCGCGGTGACGTTTCAAGGGCGACGGACTTCCGCTCGGTCCGGCCGGGCGACGCTGCCGGTGGCCGCCAAGGTATGGGTCGTAACATTAGGGACATGCCTGCCCACCGGGTAATCGTGCTGACCCTTGATTCGGTGCTGCCCATCGACCTCGGGATCCCCACGCAGATCTTCAATTCGCGCCCGAACACGCCCTACGCTCTGAGCATCTGCGGCCTCGAGCCAGGCGACGTCCGAACCAGTGCGGGGTTCACCGTCGGCGTCTCAGCAGGTCTGAAGGCACTCGATCGGGCTGACACGATCATCGTCCCGGGATACGCCGAATATCGTCGCCCACCACCGCCGTTGGTCCTGCGCGCGTTGAAAAGGGCTTTCGACCGCGGGACCCGGATTGCCTCCATCTGCACCGGAGCGTTCGCACTGGCGGCCACCGGTCTGCTCGATGGCCGCACAGTCACTACGCACTGGGCGAGCGCCGATGAGTTGGAGGAACTGTTCCCCCGAGTAATGGTGGATCGGCACGTCCTCTACATCGACGACACTCCGATACTGACCTCGGCCGGTGTCACTGCCGGGATTGATCTGTGCATGCACATCGTGCGTACTGACCTGGGCGCGCACATCGCCAACGACATCGCGCGTGAGCTCGTTGCTGCCCCGCACCGCGACGGAGGTCAAGCCCAGTACATCACCAGACCTCTTCCCGAACCCACCGCAACAACTCTCGCTGCGACTCGGGACTGGGCACTGAACCGCCTGCACGAACCGCTTTCCCTCGACAGTCTTGCTGAGCATGCCGGAGTCTCGAGCCGCACTCTCACCCGGATGTGGCGCGCCGAGACCGGAGTCAGTCCGCACCGTTGGCTGCTGACCGCGCGAATAGGCCAGGCTAGAGAACTCCTCGAGCAGACTGACCAAACCGTCGAGCAGGTCGCTACCCGCTGTGGACTTGGCAGCGCCACCAATCTGCGCGCCCGGTTCCGGGACACTGTCGGCACCACCCCCACCTCGTATCGGAAAACGTTCAGCCAGGTCGGAAACGCTTGAGACGGAGCATGATCGGTGGGCGCAGTCCGGATTAGGTGTGGCGCACGCCGGAGACCTCCGAGCGTGGCAGTCGGCCGGCGCGGGAGTGGCCGTGGAGACGATCGCCGTCGACGCGGACGTCGAATTCGAGTTTCAGGCGCATGGGTTTGGTGACGGTTTGGCGCCAACTGACCCGTTGGCCCTCCTGGTCGTCGGTGACTACGATGTCGGTGAGCGGCACGGTCTCGTTCTTGCCTGCGGCGCTCCCGGTGATGGCGCCGTCGTGATCATCGAAGCTATACACGATGCGCAACGATCCGATTGGAGTCTTGATGCTGACGTCCCAGTCGCCAATGATGCTCATGTCAGACCTCTTTCGGCTCGCGGCCGGTGTTGGTCCATACGGTGCCGCGGCGCTCGTACGCGAACATCGCCTCGACGGCCAGTGCGATGCGTGGACCGTAGCTGCGATGGAGTAGGTGCAGCGCCAGGTCCAGACCGGAGGTCACTCCGCCGGCACTGACGAGATCGCCGTCGTCGACGACACGCGCTGATATCGGGACGACCCCGGTGGCCTCCAGCACGTCGACGCCGAGATGGTGGGTGTTGGCGTTGCGGCCTTCGATCAGGCCGGCCATGGCCAGCGCGAGCGACCCGCCGCACACGGTCGCCACCGTGACATCCGGATTGTCCAGTGCCTGCCGAATCAGCGGCACGGCCGTGGTCTCGCCGAATCGGGCGAGCAGAACGGGGATCGTTTCCGCGCCTTCGTCGGGGTCGCCCTCCAGAGGGCCTACCGCGCCGGGCACGATCACATAGCCGGGTTTGGACGGATCGAGCTGGGCGGTGGCCTGCAAGGCCAGGCCGCGCGAACCGCTGACGACCGCGCGGGGGCCCTGCGCCGATACCAACTCAACCTCGAGCTCGCCACCGACGTAGTCGCTGCCCGCGATGAGAACCTCGTAAGGGGCGATGACGTCGAGCGGGTCGAACCCCTCGAACAACACTATCTGTGCATGCATGCTGCCATCGTTGGTGACTGCGCCACGCGGGCACAGTAGTCCTACTGACATTCTCCGCCGGGATCTTGCCATGATGCCCAACGATGGCCATGCCGAACTGGGCATCACGTCGTCACGAGATCAAATCCTCTCAGCCAGAACGGGTTAGATCTCTGACCTACACGTTGTCACTGACGACTGAAGGGGGAACCGCAGGCTGGAAACGAATTGAGTCGTCCGAGTCGGTCACCGGCGGAGCAAGGCCGTGCGCTGCAAGCTTGAGCGCACGGGGATCAAGAGGCTGTCTTCGCTGCCAGGATACGTTCGTTGCGGGCGTCGATCGCTTGCCAGGTGCTCGGGACGGTCAGATCCGCTCCGTCTTTCACCCGCGCCTGGGCCGACTCGACGTAGGGACGCTGGCGGCTGGCGTAGCGCTCGAAGGCGACGGTGTAGTCGCCGTCCGTGCGTTCGAGTTCCTCAGCGAGGTAATGGGTTCCGGTGAGTGCGAGCGACGTGCCACGTCCCGACAGGCCCGACGCGGCGGCCGCGGCGTCACCGACCAGAACGACTCGGCCGGTGTGCCACTTGGGCATGTGAATCTGACTGGCCGAGTCGAAGTACAGCTCGGGGTCGTCGTGGGCCGCGGCGAGCAGGAAGGGCAATTTCCACTCCGAGTGCCCCGCGAACGCTTCGATGAGCAGCGCCTTCTGAGCGTCGAGGTCGCGGTAGTCGTACTCGAGAGGCTCGGAGCGAAACATGAACACGCCGAGGCTCCTGTCCTTGTAACGGGTGATTCCCGCCATGTGGTCAGGAAAGTTGTAAATCGGATTGAAGACCTCGGAGTGGTCGTCGCCAGGCGGGAGATCGGTGATGGCGACGTAGTATCCGAGGTGTTTGAGGAAGGTCTTCTCGGGCCCAAATGCCAACCGCCGCACTACCGAATGCAAGCCGTCCGCACCGATCACGAGGTCGAAGCGCTCGGTGGTCCCGGATGTGAAATGGACGTCTACGCCGTCGCCGTCGTCGTGAAGGGCGTCGACGGAGTCGTGGAATCTGACGGTAGCGTCGCCGGGAAGGCTGCTGGCGAGCAGGCTCGCCAGGTCCTCCCTCGCAATCTCGATGTCATCGTCGGTATCGCTGATCTCAGCCATGGGTAGGGCCGCGACCGGGTCGCCGTTGCGGTCGACGAACACCGTGCTTTCCGTCATGTGTACCCGATGCTCCCGGATCCGTTCGAGAAGCCCCATCTGGTCGGCGATCCCGATCGCGTCACCGCGGATGTCGATCGGTGAACCGTTGACGCGGAAATGACCGCTGCGTTCGATGACCGTGGTCTGGTGCCCGCGGGCACCGAGGTTGACTGCCTGGGCCAGGCCGGCGACACCTGCGCCGGAGATGAGGATTCTCATGGATCGCACTTTCTCGTGATATTGGGTAGCGCTGTGCCGCAGTGGTTTCGGAGATGCTCGCGGCCGTCTCCGCGTAGAAGCAATCAGCGCGCCGCACCGTGGTGAACAGGCCGCGTGCACGGAATCACCGTAGCAAGTAATGCGACAATTTGTCGCGTTAGTTTTCATCGGATAGCTTTCGGGGTGCGAGCGAACGGAGCGACGGATGGTCAACAGCGAACAGCGGCGGCCGGACGTACGCCGGCGTCCCAGTGGCCGGACGTCGGCGGTGCGTGAGCGGACTTTGGCTGCCACCGTCGACCTCGTCGCCCAGTACGGCATCGCTGGGGTGCGGTACGAAGAGATAGCCGAGCGGGCGGGGGTGCACAGGGCAAGCGTGTATCGGAACTGGCCGGTGCTCGACGAGCTGATCAACGAAGCGCTGATTCACTTCGCACAGCAGGAAGTTCCGATCGAGGACTCCGGCGATCTGCGCAACGACCTCGTCCAGTTGCTCACCCGCCTGGCCGCTGCGCTGTCGGCGCCGACCGGTCGTGCCATCTTGAATGCCCTCCAGGCTGCCGGCGACGGCAGCGCCGTCAGGAAAACCGTCCACGCTTACGTGGACCAACGCGTCAGCCTCCTGAAGCAGCGGATAGAACGCGCCGTCGACCAAGGCGAATTGCCGCCGGTGGACGCCTACTTCGTCGCCGAACTGCTCTCCGGGCCAGTACACCTATACGTTTCCCGTGGCATCCGGCCATTCGGCAGGGAGGAAGCTGAAAAACTGACCGATGTCGTGCTGGCCGGAATCCGGGCCACCACGCCATGACTCGCGGCTAAGCGGGCGGTGCGAGGGGTCCGTTCATCGTGATGACGGCTGCCATTCGGCGGCGTGCTCACGGACGAAGGCTTCGAGCGTGCGGGGCGGATGCCCAGTGAGGTCGAGCACCGAGGTGGTCACCTCTTCGTAGCGACCGGCACGGACGTCGTCCTCCGTCGCGGCGAGGCTGCCTGCGAACGCGGCTGGCAGGCCCGCGGCGCGATACCGCGCGGTGAGCTGGTCGACGGTCAGGTTCGTGACGCGTACGGAACGCCCAGCCAGGGTGGTGATGATGGTGGCAGCGTCGGCATAGCTAAGGCCACGCGGTCCGGTGAGTACGAGGTCGTTGCCGAGCTCCTGGGCGAGGACCGGCGGGGTGAGGGCGGCTGCGGCGCTCGCGGCGACGTCGCGGGCGTCGATCCAGGCCATCCGACCCGACGCTGCCGAGGTGGCGATCTCGCCGTGATCGCGAATGGCCGTGCCGACCGGGTGCGGGCGCAGAAAGTTCTGCATGAACCCGAAGGGGCGCAATACGAGCCACCCAGGTTCTGCTCGAACGCGGGCGGCGAGTTCGAGCCTCCCCGGTGCGTCCGGGAACTCGATGGCCGACCCCAGCATCACCAGACGACGAATCCTGCGCCGTCGTGCCTCGGTGAGGAAGGGCTCCACCACGGGTACCGGGTCGACCGCTGAGGGTGGCGGGACGAGATAGACACGATCGACGCCGTCCAGCGCCGGGCCGTGGGTGGTGACGTCGTTCCAGTCGAACCGGATGGCGTCCGCAGCTCTGGGAGTGCGGCTCGCCGCACGCACTGGCTCTGAACGGGTTCGCAGCAGGTCGACCAGAGGCCGTCCCGTCTTGCCGGTGGCCCCGATGACCAGCACCGGCATCGTGGATGTGCTCATGAGCACTACCTTGGATGAACGCTGACGCTAGTAGTGAGAGCGCATCGATACTAGTACTAAGAACAACAGGCTAGCGCTGTGATGATGACCAAGAGGGTGAATATGGCGTTCGTTTCGGAAACCGTGCGGGGGCAGCGTAGGGCCGAGTTGGCCGCATTTCTGCGCAGCCGCCGCGCGCTCATCAAGCCCGACGATGCCGGCCTTGCAACGGGTCCGCGGCGCCGCACGCCTGGGCTTCGGCGTGAGGAAGTTGCGCAGCTCGCAGGCGTCGGCGTCACCTGGTACACGTGGCTCGAACAGGGCAGGCCGATCAACGTGAGCCAGCAGGTGCTCGATGCGGTCGCCACCGTACTTCGCCTCGATCGCGCCGAGCACGCTCATCTGTACCGTCTGGCCGACATGCCGGAGGTGCCGGGGCTGCCAGAGGGCGCCACCGCCTTGCCGTCAGACATCCAGTCGGTCCTCGACGGATTCACCGCCATGCCTGCGTGTGTCTACAACGGCAAGTACGACCTGCTGGCATGGAACGACAGCTTCGCCGCCCTGTTTCCGTCCATCACCGCCAACGGGGTCGAGCGCAACGCGCTCTGGTACGCCTTCACGCATCGGGAGACTGAGAACCCGCTGGGCTCGGAGGAATGCCTGGTTCAGATGGTGGCGACGGTGCGCTCGGCGTATGCGAGTCACATCGGCGAGCAGGCATGGACGAACTGGGTCGAACGCATGTCGACGGCCAGCCCCCTCTTTGCGTCCCTGTGGGCCAGCAACCGGGTGTCGACGCCGGTGCCGCTCGAGCGAAAACTGAGCTGCGCCGGACATGGCACGTTCCACGCCCGTACGACGAGCTTCGCGATTACTGGCGTGCCCGAGACTCGCATGGTGGTCCACACCCCCGTTGCGACGGAGGACTTCGAGCTCCTAGAGCGCCTTCGGCAGCTTCGCGTCACCGCTCCGACGCCTCAGCCGCTCTAGACTAGGACGGGCATACGAGTAGGGGTCTAGATGAGCGGGAACACCAAGCAGCGCATGGTCGAAGCGGCGGCATTGTCGATGCGTCAACGTGGACTGACGGCGACCTCGTTCACCGATGTCCTTGCCGCCAGCGGCGCGGCCCGTGGAGCGATTTACCACCACTTCCCACGAGGGAAAGACGACCTGGCCGAGCGTGCCGTGGAGTGGACCGGATGCCGAGTGCGAATCGAACTCGAAGGCATCGAGGGACGCGACCCGGATGCGGTGTTGCGTCGCTTCATCGAACTCGTCCATCCCGTCGTTGCAAAGGCTGCCGAAGGTACGAGCTGCGCCGTGGCGGCCGTGACGGCGGAAGCGTCACCCTCGCAGGCGGCGCTCACCGCTGCAGCGGATGCGGCCTTCCAGTCGTGGATCGACGTCCTCGGGGAGCGGCTTCACCAGGTCGGAGTTGCCCCCGCGCGGGCCCGCGCCACGGCAGAGCTGATGATCGCATTCCTGGAAGGCAGCCTGGTCTTGGCCCGCGCCGCAGGCACGGTCACGATCTTCGAACGCAGCGCGTCGACCCTGCTGCAGACCCTCGGCGTCCGAGGGCTTGACTAGTACGCTCATCCTAGTCTAATTTTCGCTAGTACGACCGTACTAGCGAAAGGAACCAGCCATGCCCGTCTCGTCGGTTTTCGACATGCGCTTCCCACCCGAAGCGGCAGAGGAAGGCTTCAACCTCTCCCTGGCCATCGGGGCCGACATGACACCGACTGCGGGCTGCACCGGCTATGACGTCATCCGTGATCTTGCCGACCCAGGCCACGTCGTGATCGTTACTCGTTGGGGCAGCCGCAGTGATGGCGAAGCCGTACTGGCCTCGTACTTCCGAGATCCGAAGATCACCCGCGTCGCCGAGCTGCTCGGCCAGGCGCCGACCGGATTCCTTGGTGACCTCGCCGTCGAGTCCGCGTGAGCCGAGGCGCCCTCCCGCGTCACGACGCGGCATCCGACGAACTTCGGCCGTCCACAGCCACCACCCGAGGAGGCGAAAGACCTTGAGCGGCAACGACATAGTTTGGAGCGCTGCGAACGCTCCGGAAAGCGCCTCGGCGAAGTGGCGCGGCTTCCAGAAGGGCAGCGAAGTGCTACCCCGGGGCTCGGTGCACTCGCCCGGCGGGCAGCCGTTGGGGTGCGACATCATCCTCGAGAGGGACGCTGAAGTGACGCTGCGCGACGGTACCCGAATCTTCGTGGACGTATTACGGCCCGTGACCGACGACCCGGTGCCGACCCTGATGGCGTGGAGTCCCTACGGCAAGCAGGGAGGGTTCTGGCACCTCGACAACTACCCCGGGCGTGCGGGCGTCCCCGTCGCGGCGGTCTCCGGCCTGCAGAAGTGGGAGGGTCCCGATCCGGCCTATTGGTGCACCCACGGCTACGCGGTCGTAAATCCCGATCCCCGTGGGACGTTCGCGTCAGGCGGTGACATCCAGACGTTCTCACCGCAGGAGGGGCGAGACGGTGCGGACGTCATCGAGTGGATCGCCGAGCAGCCATGGTCGAACCAGAAAGTCGGCATGGCAGGCAACTCCTGGCTCGGCATCTCGCAGTGGATCATCGCTGCAGAACGGCCACCGCACCTGTCGGCCATCGCACCCTGGGAGGGATTGAGCGACATCTATCGCGACCTGGTCGCGCCCGGTGGCGTTCCCTACCGGGATTTCCTAGCGCTCCTCCTCTCGCACCATTACGGACGCAATCGCTACGAAGACGTCCTGGCCATGTTCGACGCCCATCCGACATTCGATGCCTACTGGGCCACCAAGGTGTTCGACGACACTTCGCAGATCACGATCCCTGCCTACGTCGTCGCCTCCTATACGAACCTGATTCACGTAGACGGCACGTTCAGGGCGTGGAACGCCCTCGGCTCTGACGAGAAGTGGCTGAGGATCAACAACACCATGGAGTGGCCCGACTTCTATCAACACCAAGACGACCTGCGCCGCTTCTACGATTACGTCCTCAAGGGAGAGGACAACGGCTGGGAGACGACGCCGCGCGTTCGGATGGCCATCCTGGATCCCGGCCACGACGACGTCGTCGATCAACCCGAAGACGAATTCCCGCCGGCCAGAGCGATTCCCACGAAGTTCTACCTCGACGCCGCAACGAGAGGCATCTCGCTTGGACCCGGGCCGCTGCCTTGCCCGGCAGCCGTGTCGAGTCGACGAGAAGGTCACATCAGCTATGACGCGGCAACCGGATCGGCGATCTTCACCGCCGAACTCGGAGACCTCACCCTCGCAGGCCCCATGCGGCTGCGCCTGTGGGTGGAGAGCGACGGGCACCCCGAGATGGACCTGTTCGTCGGGATCAGCAAGATCGACGCCGATGGCAAGCACTGCGTACCCGACTGGCTCCCGGGTCTGCCGACCCCAGGTGCCCGAGGATGGCTGCGCACATCGCACCGCGCTCTCGATCCCGTGCTGTCGACCGACCTGCGACCGGTGCAAAGCCACGAGTCGAGAGAGCCCCTCACGCCCGGCGAGATCATCCCGGTCGACATCGCGATCTGGCCAATGGCAATGCGCTGGCATGTCGGCGAACAGGTGCGCATCGAGATTGCAGGCCACGACCTCGTCGAGGCCGTGCCCGATCTGCCGAACAGAGCGGGAGACAACGCTGGTCGCCACATACTGCACACCGGGGGCCGATACGAGTCCTATCTGCTCGCACCGGTACTGCCCGAAGTTGGGAAGTGACGGCCCGGCCGCGCCACGGACAAGGGGAACGGACGAGGGGAACCTACGCCGACGGCCGGAAGCCGTCCGCAGGGGACTTGCTTCC
>NZ_JBEVLO010000461.1:0-10904 GCF_040509115.1 Mycobacterium sp.
TCGTCTCCCGTATCACTGCATCCCGCGGACGTCTCGCAGCCGCCCGCCGGAACCGTTCTTCGCGGCATCCCCGCGGTGGGTGGCGTGCAATACGCTCCAGTGATCAGGCCGGGCTCGCGGCCGACGGTCGACACCGCGTCGACCAGCGCCGATCTCGAGGAGTCCCGGCGCCCCGGTGAGGTGGCTCGGTTCGCCGCGGCCGCCGCCGCCGTGGCCGACCGGTTGCGCGAACGCGCGGCGAACGCCTCGGGTGCCGCCTCGGAGGTGCTGGCGACGACGGCGCAGCTGGCGCAGGATCGGGCGTGGATCGCCGCCACCGAGAAGCGGATAGGGCAGGGCAACCAGGCCGTCGGCGCGGTGACCGGTGCCGTCGAGCAGTTCGTCACCATGTTCACCCAGCTGGGCGGGCTGATGGCCGAGCGGGTGACCGATCTGCGTGACATCCGCGACCGCGTCATCGCCGAACTCAACGGCCTGCCCGAACCCGGCGTCCCGGTGCCCGAGGTGCCGTCAATCCTGTGCGCCGAGGACCTCGCTCCAGTCGACACCGCGGGTCTGGACGCCTCACTGGTCGTCGCGCTCGCCACCACGCTCGGCGGGCCCACCAGCCACACCGCGATCATCGCCCGTCAGCTCGGCATCCCCTGCGTGGTCGCCGTCGACGGGCTCGACGCCGTGCCGTCGGGAACCATGGTGATGGTCGACGGCACGCTTGGCACCGTCACGGTGTCGCCGGACGCCGCCATGGCGGCCGACGCCGTCGCCGTATCCCGCGGCGAGGCCGACCTGGCCAGGAGCTGGACGGGCCCCGGCGCCACATCCGACGGCCACGTCGTCGCCATCCTCGCCAACGTCCAGGACGGGGCAGCCGCCCGCGCCGCGCGCGACACCCCGGCCGAGGGCGTCGGACTGTTCCGCACCGAGTTGTGCTTCCTGAACCGCGACACCGAGCCGACCGTCGACGAGCAGGCGGAGATCTACGGGGAGGTGCTCGACGCCTTCGCGGGTCACAAGGTCGTCGTGCGGACTCTTGACGCCGGCTCGGACAAGCCGCTGAAGTTCGTCGGCCATGCCGACGAGGCGAACCCGGCCCTCGGCGTCCGCGGCATTCGCATCGCGGACGGCAACCCCGGCATCCTGACCCGCCAGCTGGAGGGCATCGCCGCGGCGGCCAAGCGGACCGGCAATGCCCCGTGGGTGATGGCGCCGATGATCGCCACGCCCGCAGAGGCGGAATCGTTTGCCGCCGAGACCCGTTCGTTCGGTCTTACGCCGGGCGTGATGATCGAGGTGCCCGCCGCGGCGCTGCTCGCGGACCGCATCCTCGAGCACGTCGACTTTCTGTCGATCGGCACCAACGACCTGACGCAGTACACGATGGCCGCAGACCGCATGTCGGCGGAACTCGCGACGCTGACCGACCCGTGGCAGCCCGCCGTGCTGGCGCTGGTGGCCATGGCGGTGCGGGCCGGGGTCGCCAGGAACAAGCCGGTCGGGGTCTGTGGGGAGGCCGCCGCGGATCCGCAACTGGCCTGCGTTCTGGTGGGGCTCGGGGTCTCGTCGCTGTCGGCGGCTGCCGCGGCGGTGGCGGCGGTCGGGGCGAAGCTGGCCCAGGTCACGCTCGCTCAGTGCCGGGAGGCGGCCGACGCCGCGCTGGCCACGGGGACGGCTGCCGACGCCCGCGCGGCCGCGGCCGCCGTCTTGTCCTAACGCTGGTCGAGGAACGGGTCAGGAATCAATCGGACCGCAGTCCGGTTACAGTGGGCACATCTGAGAAGAGGAGAACCCGATGCCCGCCATCACGGCCGATACCCTCACCCTTGCGCGCGTTGCAGCCCCTGCGCCGTTCGACACCCCACGCCCGGTTCGGTCCATCACGACCGGCCCCCGCGGCTACGAGGGCGAGGGCTTCCCCGTCGTCCGCGCCTTCGCCGGCGTCAGCGCCGCCCAGCTCGACCCGTTCGTCCACATGGACCAGATGGGCGAGGTCGAGTACGAACCCGGCGAGCCGAAGGGCACCGACTGGCACCCGCACCGCGGGTTCGAGACCGTCACCTACATGATCGACGGCCGCTTCGCGCACCAGGATTCGCACGGAGGCGGCGGCCTCATCACCGACGGCGCCACCCAGTGGATGACCGCGGGGTCGGGGATCCTGCACATCGAGACCCCGCCCGCCGAACTGGTCGAGAGCGGAGGCACCTTCCACGGCATCCAGCTCTGGGTGAACCTGCCCCGCAAGGACAAGTTCGCGACGCCGCGCTACCAGGCGATCGAAGGCGGCCAGGTCAAGTTACTGGCCTCCGACGACGGCGGTGCGCTGGTCCGCATCATCGCGGGCGAGATCGACGCCGAACAGGGAACAGGGCATGGCCCAGGACTCACGTACACGCCAATCAGCTTGGTGCACACCACCATTCAACCTGGCGCACGTCTCGATCTGCCGTGGAACCGGGACTTCAACGCCTTGGTCTACGTGCTGGCCGGTCAAGGATCCGTCGGCCCGGTGGGGCAGCCGATCCGGCAGGGTCAGCTCGCCGTCATGGGGCCCGGCGACCGGATCGTCGTCGCGGCCGACGCCACCCAGGATGCGCGGACGCCGGCACTCGAAGTCCTTCTCCTGGGCGGCAAGCCCATTCGCGAACCGGTCTTCCACTACGGACCGTTCGTGATGAACTCCAAGTCGGAGTTGATGGAGGCGATCGAAGACTTCAACGCGGGCAAGTTCGGCACCATCCCGCCGAACGCGTTGATGCCGCACACGTCGGAACGTTAGCTACTCGACAGCGCCACCGGCCGCACCGGCTCGGGATAGAGCAACTCCAGTTCGCCGAGATTCGCGGCGACGGTGACCAGCGGCAGCGCCGCCCTGATCGACAGGTCGGTGCCGCCGGACTCGGCGCGCAACGCCAGCACGAAGTCGTCGCTGATCGGCCCGAGTTCGTGCACCGGTCGCCGCCCGCTGAGGCGCTCCCGGATGGCGTTGGTGTGCATCTCCAGCACCTCCCGCACCCGTGGATATGCGGCCAGAGGTGGCGGGACGACGTCGGAGATCAGCTCGGCGGTGGTGCGCACGCGGACGGCCCGATTGGACGCCCTGATCACGGGCGCCCGTTGGTCCGTCGAGCCGCCGCTCTCCGACAGATAGTGGCGGACGGCGTCATCGAGGGTCCTAGTGGCCGACATCGCCTCGTGGCCCAGCGCGAAGACGCGGTCGTTGGCGGCTTCCGAGGCGCCGCGCGTCACCCGCTTGACGGCGGCCACCAGATACGTGCCGCCCGCCGCGACGGCGTCGTCGACCGTCCTCGCCACCCTGGATGCGGCGCCGCGTGGCCACAGCAGCAGCGATACGACGATGCCGACCAGCGCGCCGACCACGACGTCCTCGACCCTGATCAGCCCCACCTGCCAGCCGGTGGGGCTGATCGTGTTGAAGATGATCAGCACCATCATCGTGAACATCGCCTGACCGGCGACGAACGACGCCACCTCCGGGACGTACGCCGAGCCGAACGCGACCAGCGGCAGCGTCGCCCACATCACCACGGGTTCGACGCCCATCAACTCGATGAAGACCACGCCGAGTAGGAAGCCGAGCACCGTGCCCGCGACGGCGCGCAAGACTCTGGTCCCCGTAGTGAGGGCGCTGCTGCGCAGCACCGACATCGCGCCGAGCACCACCCAGAAGCCGTGTTCGACGGGGAACACGTGCGTGACCGCCACCGCGAGCGCCAGACCGAGCCCGGTGCGCAGGCTGTTGCGGACCACCACGGCGCGCGTCGCGAGGAAGCCCGACGGCAGCGACGTCAGGGCCTGCGACTCGGAGAGCACCCGGTCCGAGGCGCCGGCCGCGGGCAGCCCGCGG
The DNA here is from genome assembly GCF_040509115.1 of Mycobacterium sp. Taxonomy (GTDB): domain Bacteria; phylum Actinomycetota; class Actinomycetes; order Mycobacteriales; family Mycobacteriaceae; genus Mycobacterium. The sequence continues at coordinate 3,866 of NZ_JBEVLO010000461.1, forward strand.
CCGAGTACCCGCGCCCACACCGGTCTGGCGTCGGCGGCCGCGGCCAGATCGATCACCCGCCCGGTGGCCCCGACGCACCCCGAGATCGTCCTTCGGGTGAGCAGTTTGCGGCCGACGCCGATGGCGGTCGCGTCGTTGGGCTCGGCGAGGATCTCGACGATGTCCTCGCGGTAGCGACTCTGCGCGATCAACCGCTGAACGGCCAACGCATCCATCAGGTTGGCGCGGTGCACGTCGCGGCCTGCGACGGTCGGCGTACTGAGCACCAGGGCGCTCTCCCGCAATACCCGGACCAAGGGATCGCGCATCTCGGCCAGCAGGTCGCCGGTGGCATCGGTGACGCGATCGGAGAGCCACTGCAGATCGTCGACCACCCGCACCAACGCCCGGCTTCCCGCCGTCAAGCCGACAGGGCGGAAGTCGGCGCCGAGGAAGTTGGCGCGCAACGCGCCCATCGCCGAGGACACGTCGTCGTCGGAGGCCGCGCCCTCGAGCCGGTCGGCGAGGGTCTTGCAGGCCTCCGCGGCATGCTTGCGCAACTCGTCGTGGTGGCGCGGCGGCAGGACGAACATCGCGGCGGGGATGGCGAGCGCGAGGGCGATCGCCCAGCCGAGGAGACGTTCGGGGATCGGGCCCACCGGTGTGCACGCGGGCAGCACGAAGATCATCAACGTCGAGCGCTGGCCCGCCGCGACGATTTCACTCAGCACGCCGGAGAACGTCACGGCCACCGCGACGACGAACATCGTCAGCACCGCCAGCCACGGGATCGGCGCCACCAGCGAGCCCACCGTGATCAGAACGAAGCCGTTGAGACCGAGGCCGCCGTAGGCCAGTGCCCGCGCGGGCCGGTTGCCGGGGAAGTCGACGGTGATCAGCAGCGCCACCGAGCCGAAGATCGCGAACAACGGTGTCTGCGAATCACTTCCAACGGCGAAGCCCACCGCCGCGGCGAGCGGCAGCACGATCGCGGCCCGGAGGGCCCGCCGCAGCGCGTCGCGCTCAGGATCGCGGCGGTCGAACCGTGCGACCGCGGACGTGAGGAGCGAAGAGAACCTAGCGGAGGTGAGGAGCGAAGGTGCAGAAGACCCGCGCCAGAGATCGGCTGGGGTCCGCATGCACGCCGATGGTAGACCGGGGCGTCAGCTCACGTCCGGGAGCGAGTCGAACCGGCCCGAATCCAGCGCGTCGAGCAGCTGGTCGGCAATCCACCGCAGATCGGCCGGATCGCGCGGCAGCGTCGACTGCTCGAACCCGATCAGCAGGTAGAGCCCCCACGATGCGAAGACTTGCGCCTGATGCTTGTTCTCCAGGATCTCGTGGGCCGCCTCGAAGAGAAGGTCGAAACGCTGCTGGTCGACGGCGGCCTGAACGGCTTGCACGTCGCGGTCGATCGAACTCCATACGCGGATGGCCGCCTCGGCCCCGTGCGGAAGCGCAAGCGCTTCCTGAATGAGGAGGTCGACGCGTCGTCGCGGGTCGGCTTCGGCGCGCACTGCCTCGGCGCTCGCTACGGTGCGGACCTGCACCCAATGGGCGACCATGTCTCTGGTGTAAGCCGACCAGCTGGTGAAGTAGTGGTAGAAGGATCCGGTGGTGACGCCCAGGCGATTGCACACCTCGGCGAGCTTGAGTCCCCCGTAGCCAAGGTCGGACAGCACTTCTAGGCCGGTCTCGATGTACGACTCCCGAGATACCGCTCCCGCCATGGCTGAACCTTAGTTGCGAGCGGTGGTTACGCGCTTGCCCGGGACTCCGTAGCTATGTCCGCAACTCGTAAGAATTCGTCCGGATAACCGGATGTGACGAGCACGGTGGTTTGCTGAATCCATTTCATTCGTGCCCCCGCAACCATTTCACTTCTTTTGTCAGGTTGACGTGTGGCACAATTTGGCTGTGCCGTACACCGCGACTCGAGGCCCAGGACGCCCACCCGCAGCTAAGGCGGCCGAGACGCGAGAGCGCATTGTGCGTGCCGCAAGGGAAGTATTTAGCGAACTGGGTTACGACGCAGCGACATTCCAGGCCATCGCGGTACGCGCCGATCTGACTCGACCCGCGATCAATCACTACTTCGCTAGCAAGAAGGTGTTGTACGGCGAAGTGGTGGAGAAGACCAACGAAATGGTGGTTGCCGCGGGGCTCGCCAAGGCCGAGGGACAGACGTCTCTACTGAAGAGGTTGTCGGCGTTCTTCTCGGCGGCAATGCAAGCGGATTCGCGCGATCGGTCGGCCGCGGCGTTCCTCGTCACCTCGGTGCTGGAGTCGCAACGCCACCCCGAGTTGAGCCGCGACGAACACAACTCGCTTAAGGCGTCCAGAGCCTTCGTGAGCTGGGCCGTGAACGATGCGATCGAGCGTGGCGAGCTGACCACGGACACCGACGTCGCCACCCTGGTCGAGATGCTGGTGGCGGTCATGTGGGGGATGGGCTTCTACGCCGGGTACGTCGGCGGCCACGACGAGCTCAGCACCATCGTCGAGAAGCTGGAGCTGCTGTTGGCCAACAAGCTCTGGAAGCTTGCCGACTGACCCCGTCGCTTCCTAGCGTGGCTAACTGAATCGGTAGCATGGCGAACGACCCTGTTTACCTCGCACCGACGGACGGCCCACCATGAGCTCCTTGCGTTCACACGACGACACCTGGGACATCGCGACGAGCGTGGGATCCACCGCGGTCATGGTCGCCGCGGCCAGGGCGGCCGAGACCGACCGGGAGAACCCTCTGATCCGTGATCCCTACGCCAAGATCCTGGTAGCCGGGGCGGGCACGGGCATCTGGGAGTTCATGCTCGACGAGTCGTTCATCGCCAAGGTCGCCGACACCGACGCCGAAGCGGCCTCGATCTTCGAGTACATGGGCAACTACCAGGCGGTGCGGACGCACTTCTTCGACGCGTTCTTCGCCGACGCGACGGCCGCGGGGATCCGTCAGGTCGTCATCCTGGCCTCCGGTCTCGACTCGCGCGCGTATCGGTTGGACTGGCCGACGGGCACCACGGTCTTCGAGATCGACCAACCCAAAGTTCTTGAGTACAAGGCGAAGACGCTTGCCGAGCATGCCGTCGAACCGTCTGCGCAACGGCACGAGGTGCCCATCGATCTGCGCTACGACTGGCCCACCGCACTGCGGGAGGCCGGCTTCGACCCGGCCGCGCCGACCGCGTGGCTGGCCGAGGGCCTGCTGATGTACCTGCCGTCGGACGCTCAGGACCGTCTGTTCGAGCAGATCACCGAACTGAGCGCGCCGGGCAGCCGCGTCGCGGCCGAGACCGTTGGCATCCAGGCCGAGGACCGACGGGCCCGGATGCGTGAGCGATTCCAGCAGTTGGCGGCCAAGTTCGAGATCGAACAGGCCATCAACGTGCAGGAACTGATGTACGACGACCCAGAGCGCGCCGACGTCGCGCAGTGGCTCGACGCGCACGGCTGGACGTCGACACCGGTCACCTCGCAGGCCGAGATGCGCAGGCTGGGTCGATGGATTCAGCTCGAGGACACCGACGACAGTTCGTTCTCGACGTTCGTCGTCGGTACGCGCGACTGAATCACGGGGCTTGACGGCCGTCGAGAGGCGCCCCCGAGACCCTGTTGCCCAACCGGGTGGTTGGTTAGGATCGTGCGGACGCAAGGAGCAATCCCATGACCGCAGACGCCACCGCAGCAACCGAATCCGTCGCTCCGAGCAGAACTGCCGCCACCGCGGTCGACGTTCCCGCCGTCGTCGCCCTGCTACGCAGGACCTTCGCCACCGGCCGAACGCGTGACGTCGCCTGGCGCAAGCAGCAGTTGGAGGCGCTGGCGACGCTGGTCACCGAGAACGAACCGGCCATCGCCGCCGCGCTGGAAGAGGATCTGGGCCGAAAGCCGTTCGAGTCGTGGCTCGCGGACATCGCCAGCACCGCGGGGGAAGCCGCCGACGCCGCGAAGAACGTCGGCAAGTGGACCAAGCGCAAGCACCGACTGCTGGAGAAGGCGCAGCTGCCAGGGCGCGCCTGGATCGAATACGAGCCGTTCGGCGTGGTGCTCGTCATCGGCGCGTGGAACTTCCCGTTCGCGCTGACGCTCGGACCGGCCGTCGGCGCGATCGCCGCCGGAAACGCCGTCGTGCTCAAGCCGTCCGAGGTGTCCCCCGCGTCGTCGGCGTTGATGGCCGAGCTGGTGCCCAAGTACCTGGACAACGACGCGATCGCCGTGATCGAGGGCGACGGGTCGGTCAGCCAGGAACTCGTCGCGCAGGGCTTCGACAAGCTGTGCTTCACCGGCGGCACCGAGACCGGCCGCAGGGTCTACGAAGCCGCGGCCAAGCACCTGACGCCGGTCACCCTCGAGTTGGGCGGCAAGAGCCCCGTGATCGTCGCCGCTGACGCCGACATCGCCGTCGCGGCCAAGCGCATCGCATGGACCAAGCTGTTCAACTCCGGTCAGATCTGCATCGCGCCCGACTACGTGCTGGCCGACGCGTCTATCCGCGATCAGCTCGTCGCCAAGCTCGGCGAGGCCATCACGCGCTTCGAGGCAGGCGGGTCCGGCGGCAAGCCCATCGTCAACGAACGCCACTTCGACAGGCTGACCGCCGCGCTCGCCGAGACCAGGGGCACCGTCGTCGTCGGAGGGGGCTCCGATGCGGCGAACCTCGAGATCGAGCCCACCGTCGTCGTCGACCCCGCGGTGGACGAGCCGCTGATGACCGACGAGATCTTCGGGCCGATCCTACCGATCGTCACGGTCCAATCCCTGGACGAGGCAATCGATTTCGTCAATTCGCGGCCCAAGCCGCTGGCCGCCTACCTGTTCACCAGGGCGAAGAACGTCCGGGAGCGGGTGATCAAGGAGGTGCCGGCCGGCGGCATGTTGGTCAACCACCTGCTGTTCCAGTTCTCCACCAGCAAGCTCCCGTTCGGCGGCGTCGGACCGTCGGGCATGGGCGCCTATCACGGCAAGTTCGGCTTCGAGGAGTTCAGCCATCGCAAGTCGGTCCTGACCAAGCCGACCCGACCCGACTTAACCGCCATGATCTACCCGCCGTATACAGAGAAGGCGTGGAAGCTGGCGCGCAAGCTCTTCTGACCGGCCCACGCCGAAGCTCGTCAACGAAGATCGAAAGATAGGAACGTCATGCCCGGAGTGCAGGATCGCGTCGTCGTCGTCACCGGAGCTGGAGGTGGGCTTGGTCGGGAGTACGCCCTGACCCTGGCTCGCGAGGGCGCCAGCGTGGTGGTCAACGATCTCGGTGGGTCCCGCGACGGCACGGGCGCCGGGTCGGCGATGGCCGACCAGGTGGTGACCGAGATCAAGGAAGCCGGCGGACGCGCCGTCGCGAACTACGACAGCGTCGCCGAGCCAGAGGGTGCGGCCAGCATCATCAAGACGGCGGTCGACGAGTTCGGTCAGGTCGACGGCGTGGTCAGCAACGCGGGCATCCTCCGAGACGGAACGTTCCACAAGATGACCTACGAGAACTGGGACGCGGTCCTCAAGGTGCATCTGTACGGCGGGTACAACGTGATTCGCGCAGCGTGGCCGCACTTCCGTGAGCAGAGCTTCGGACGCGTCGTGGTCGCGACTTCGACCAGCGGCCTGTTCGGCAACTTTGGGCAGGCCAACTACGGGGCCGCGAAGCTGGGGCTGGTCGGCTTGATCAACACGCTGGCCCAGGAGGGCGCCAAGTACAACATCAAGACCAACGCCATCGCACCGATCGCGGCGACCAGGATGACGCAGGACATCCTGCCGCCGGAGGTGTTCGAGAAGCTGACACCCGAGTACGTGGCTCCGGTGGTGGCCTACCTGTGCACCGAGGAGCTGTCCGACACCGACTCGGTGTTCATCGTCGGTGGCGGCAAGGTGCAACGCACCGCGCTGTTCCAGAACGACGGCGTGACCTTCGACGGTGTGCCGTCGGTCGACGACGTGGCGGGCAGGTGGGGCGAGATCACGGATCTGTCCGCGGCGAAGTCGGCCAGCTTCAAGCTGGCCTGATTCGGTGGGCAGGAGCGGAGTGACCAGGGGATCGAACCCAGCATGAAGGCGCTTGTCGCGCAGAGCCTTTCCGGTCCCGAGGGGCTGGTCTACACCGACGTGCCAGACCCTGTCGAACCGACCGGTGACGGCAACGTCGTCGTCGACGTCGGTGCGGCCGGGCTCGCCTTCCCGGACCTGCTGCTCATCAAGGGCGAGTACCAGCTTAAGGTCGATCCGCCGTTCGTCCCAGGGACGGAGGTCGCGGGCGTCGTGCGATCGGCACCGGAGGGCTCGGGCTTTGAAGTGGGGCAGCGAGTTTCGGGATTGTCGATGCTCGGGGGGTGGGCCGAGCGCGCCACGCTGCTCGCGGACAGCGTCATCCCGACCCCGGACGGCATCGACGACGGTGCGGCGGTGTGCCTCCTGGGCAATTACTACACGATGTACTTCGCGCTGGTGCGTCGCGCGGCGCTGCTGGCCGGCGAGACGGTGCTCGTACTCGGCTCCGCGGGCGGAGTGGGCACGGCGGCCATCCAGATCGCAAAGGCGCTGGGCGCCAAGGTGATCGCGATGGTTCATCGGCCTGGTGCGATGGAGTTCGTCGAGTCGCTGGGTGCCGACCTGGTGCTGCCGCTGACCGACGGGTGGGCGCAGGCGGTGCGCGATGCGACCGACGGGCGTGGCGTCGACATCGTCGTGGACCCGGTGGGTGGCGACCCGTTCGACGATGCGATCCGGGTATTGGCCACGGAGGGGCGGTTGTTGGTGCTGGGCTTCGCGTCCGGTGGCGGCATCCCGACCGTGAAGGTGAACCGGCTGCTGTTGCGCAACGTCAGCGTCGTCGGTGTTGGCCTGCGCGAGTTCATCAACAAGGTGCCCGACGCGCAGGCCGAGATCGGCGCTGGCCTTGGCAAGCTCGTCGAGGCGGGGCTGCGGCCACCACCACCCGTGCGCTACCCACTGTCGGAGGGGCGGGCGGCGCTGGAGAGCCTGGCCAGTGGCGGCGTCAAGGGCAAGGTCGTGTTGGAGCCGTGAGGACACCGAAGGCGTTGGCGTTCGACGTGTTCGGCACCGT
>NZ_JBEVLO010000462.1:0-26157 GCF_040509115.1 Mycobacterium sp.
TCGGCCGTCCCGGTGGGGGCCGTCACGGGATGAGCCCCTTGCCGTCGATGGCCTTCTGCACCTGTTCGGTGAGCTCGTCGGCCATGGGCTCGGGGTCGATGTCGGTGATCGGCGCCAGCGTGGCCGACAGCCGCGTCGAAACAGCTTGGTAGACCGGTGTGGCCGGTCGCACGGCGGCATTGGTCAACTGCTCGCGGATGATCTCGTACTGCGGATACTTGGCTTGAAAGGCGGGGTCGTCGTACAGGGACGCACGCACGGCGGGCAGCCCACCCTCGATGGAGGTGTACCTCTGATTCTCGGCGCTGCGCATGCACCGGATGGCCTCGAACGCCTCCGCCTCGTGCTGAGTGTTCTTGCCCACCGCGAGATTGAGTCCACCGAGGGTCACCTTGGCCGGTTGACCGGGTAGCACACCCGGGTAGTTCGCGAAGCCGAAGACCTCCTTGCTGGCGTCGTAGGCGGTCGTGAACTGCTCGTCGGACGGGGAGAAGGTGCCCGCGTCGTTGATCGAGCCCTGGAGCTCCGGGTTCTCGTTGAGCGGCAGGAATTCAACTCCGCCCTTCACGGCGTTCTCCAACATCGACGGCAGGACGAACGGCCAGTTCACTTCGAGTGCGGCGTTGCCCTGTTCGAGGGCCAGCCGCGCGGTGCCCTCGTCGGTCTGGGTGATCGACGGGTCGGCGCCAGGCGCAGTGGCAACAGCCTTGATGATCTCGAGCGCCTTGACCGTTGCGGCGCGATGTTCGGGTGTGTCGGTCAGGGTGACGGTCTTGCCGTCATCGGAGAGCACCTGGCCGCCAGCACTTTCCAGCAGCGTGTTGAACCACACCACCAGGCCCTCGTACTGCTTGGCCTGCAGCGCAATCCAACTGGGCTTGTCCTCGGCGTGCAGGCGGGTGGCCTCGGCAACCATGCCATCCCAGGTGGTGGGCGGCTCCGGCATCAAATCAGCTCGATACCACAGTAATTGGGTGTTGGTGGTGACCGGGGCGGCGTAGAGACGGTCCTGCCATTCCGCCGTGGCGAGCGGACCAGGCAAGGTGTCCTCGCGCGCGTCGGCCTCGGCCTCACCGGCCGGGTCGTCGGACAGCGGCAGAGCCCAACCGGCTTCGGCGAACTCAGCAGTCCACACCACGTCGAGCGCCATCACGTCGAGAGTCTTGTCGTTGCCGGTGAGACGGCGCGCCAGCTGCAGACGTTGATCGTCGGCAGCCTTGGGCAAGCTGATCTGCTTGATGGTGAAGCGGCCGCCGAGCGCGTCGTTGCACCGCTTGGCCACCGCGGTGAAGGTGGCCATCTCGCTGGCCGGTGTGTAGAAGTTGATCACGGTTCCGCCACCGGCGGAAGTGCACGCCGATACCGTCGACGCCATCGTCAGCCCAGCCAACGCCGCAGCGCATAGCCGTCTAACGCGCACCACCGCCTCCGTTTCCGCATCCCATGTCGCCGCCGGCGCGGCTCCGCATCCCATGTCACCGCCGGCGCGGCTCCGCATCCCAGTCACCACCGGAGCGGCTTCGTGAGCGAGTTCCGTCCGCGCGCAAACCGTAGAGCGAGTTACGCGCAATGCGCAACACTTTGGCGCGTGCGCGTCGCAATCGTGACGCTGCAGCAACCTTCGCGAAAGCAGGGACACCGCAGCGCCGCAAACTCACGCCTGACGTCGATACGTCGTGTTGGCGCTGCCCCGAGGCAGGATGGCGAGGTCAGATGGTCAAGCGCGCCAGCAGATCCCGGCCCTTCTCCGCGCTCTGCGGATCGCACAGGACGTCGTAGCGACCGGCAACCAATTGCATCGTCGAACTGAAATCTCTTGTGCCCCGCGCCATCGCGTATTGCAGGCCCGAGGTGATCAGACCGAACATCACGCCGGCGAGAAGGCCCGCAATCAGCGAACTCCACGGGTTCGGGCCGAAGAAGCCGAGCACCAGGCCGATGAACAGGCCAAGCCAGGCCCCCGTCGCCGCACCACCGGCCAGCACGCGCGGCCACGTCAGTCGACCGGTAACGCGCTCCACCTGCATCAGATCGACACCGACGATCGTTACCTGTTCGACGGGGAATTCTTGATCCGAGAGGTGGTCAACGGCCCGCTGAGCCTCGGCGTACGTGGGGTAGGAGCCAATCGGCCAGCCCTTGGGCGGTGTCGGCAACCCGCCCAGACCACCACGTCCCGGAGTCTGTCCTGCGCGTCCTGGTTTCTGAAGTGGGTTCGTCATCGTGTCAAGCCTCGTCTCAATCCCTTGTCCGAATCCCTGGTCTGGATCCCTGGTCGTCTTCCGTACTGGTTCGGTGCTGGTGTCGACCGTTCCTCATTCTCCAACGCACGACCATCGCCGAAGGTGTCCGACTCACGGCAGCGCCGCAGTCGGCGTCAAGGTGCGGTGCCCCCCGAGCAATTGCTCGGGTACGTTGACCCCCATGAGCCATCCGGGGAGCTACCCAGGCGATCCTTCCCAGCAGCAGCCTTGGCAGCAACCCGAGCCCGGCCCGCATGGATACCCGCCGATCGACTACGGCACCGGACGGCAGGCCCCGAACGGCACCTGGCCGCCGGCCTCACCCCAGGTGCCACCGGGCTCACCCCCGGTGCCGCCGGGCGGCTATCCCCCGCCACCCGCGTATCCGGGCTACCAGGGCTACCCAGGTCCGCAGGGATACCCGAGCCCACCTGCCTACCCCGGCCAATTCCCCCCTGCCTACGGCGCGCCAGTGCCCACCAACGGCATGGCGATCGGCTCGCTGGTGAGCTCACTGGTCGCCATCCCCGTCGGCGTCTTCTGCTTTCTCGGCATCCTCGGCTCGATCGTGGGCATCGTCCTGGGCGTCCTGGCGCTCAACCAGGTCAAGAAGACTCACCAAAAGGGCAAGGAGATGGCGATCGCGGGCATCGTCATCGGTGGGCTGGGCCTTCTGGGGCTCGCCGTGCTTGTGGTGGTCGTCTCCAGCCACTGGTGGTTCTAGCGGCTTGAAACACAGAAACCGTCGTCCGCGCGGTTACGCTTCTCCAAGAGCCTGATCGTCATAGTGATGGGACTGATTTCGTGGTGAACCCCGGACCCGACCAGCCGTCGTACGGCCACGAGTATCCGTCGCTGGAGAAGACCACGCCGCCCGCCGAACCGTATCCACCGGTCGACTACCCGACGGACGGTTCGCAGCAGCCGGTCTACCCCCCGCCGTACGACCAGCCGCCGGGCGCGTCGCAAGGGGGCTATCCGCCCGGCGGTTACCCGCCGCCTGGTTACCCGCCGCCGCCGCCCGGTTATCCGCCGCCCGTCGGGGGCCCGCCGCCGGGCTATCAGCAGTACCCGCCGCCGCCCTACCCGTACGGCTATGACCCCTACGGCGGGGGCAAGCCCCCGGGCACCAACGGCAAGGCCATCGCAGCCCTCGTCACGTCGCTGGTCGGATTGCTGTTCTGCGGGTTGCCGTCCGTCGTCGGACTCGTCCTGGGCATCATGGGCATGCGCGAGACCAAGCGGACCGGGCAGGAGGGCTACGGGTTGGCGTTGGCGGGAGTCATCGTCGGCGCGATCTCCGCCGCGGGCTGGCTGCTCTACGGCATCATCATCATCTTCGCCATCGCGGTCTCGTCGCAGAGCGGCTACTACGGCTAAGCCGTCGGCGGCTCGAACGCCCCCGACGCGCGGGTCATCCCGGCCGCTCGGCCCTTCCCCGCGATCACCAAAGCCATCTTTCGGCTGGCCTCGTCGATCATCTCGTCGCCCAGCATTACGGCGCCCCGCGCTCCCCCGGCTTGCGACGTGTGCCAGTCGTACGCCTCCAGAATCAGCTCGGCGTGGTCGTAGTCGGCCTGGCGTGGGCTGAAGACCTCGTTGCCCGCGATGATCTGGTCGGGATGGAGCACCCACTTGCCGTCGTACCCGAGGGCCGCTGCCCGGCCTGCGACCCGCCGGAAGGCCTCGACGTCGCGCACCTTGAGGTACGGACCGTCGATCGCGTTGATGCCGTGCGTGCGGGCAGCAACCAGGATCCGCATCAGCACGTAGTGATGCGCGTCGCCGACGTCGTAGCCCTCGGGTTGCTCACCGACCACCAGGGTGCGCATGTTCAGGCTCGCCATCATGTCCGCAGGACCGAGGACCAGTGCCTGCACCCGCGGTCCCGCCGCGATGGCATCGACGTTGCTCAGGCCGCGAGCGTCCTCGATCTGCGCCTCGATCGCGATGCGTCCCACCGGCAATCCGTGGGTGACCTCCAGTTGGGTCAGCAACAGATCGAGGGCCTGGACGTGCGCCACGTCGGTCACCTTGGGCAGTACCACCAGATCGACGTGCGCTCCCGCCGCGGCAACCACCTCGATGACGTCGGCATGCGTCCACGGCGTGCTCCAGTCGTTCACCCGCACTCCGCGTAACTGACCCGACCAGCCGTCGGAAGCCAGCCCGGCCGCGACTTGAGTACGCGCCTGCGCCTTGGCATCTGGTGCGACGGAGTCCTCGAGATCCAGGAACACCTCGTCGGCGGGCAAACCCTTGGCCTTGTCAATCATCTTCGCGCTGCTGCCGGGAACCGAAAGACACGTTCGACGGGGGCGATAGCGATTCTCCACGCCCACAGTCTCTACTCTTCTACACATGGTGGCGGTGAACAGGGTCTATGCGGCCCGACTCTCGGGGATGTTGGTGCTCGGCCCCGACGGCGAGTCGATAGGCCGCGTCCGCGACGTGGTGATCAGCATCGGCATCGGTCGCCAGCAGCCCCGCGTGCTCGGTTTGGTGGTCGAATTGCTCACCCGCAGAAGGATTTTCGTCGGTCTACTCCGAGTGGCCGCGATCGAACCCAGCGCGGTGACGCTGACCAACACCAGCGTCTCCCTGCGCCGCTTCGCGCAGCGACCGGGGGAGGCCCTGGTCTTCGGCCAGGTGCTCGACACCCGGGTGCGCGTGCAGGATCCCGAACTAGCCGATCTCGCGGGAGTGGACCTCGTCGTCGTCGACCTCGCGCTCGAACAGATCCGCACCAGGGACTGGGTGGTGACCCGCGTCGCAGTGCGAAGTCATCGCCGACTGGGCCGACGCACCGCCGTGCACATCGTCGACTGGCAGAACGTCACGGGCTTGACCCAGTCGGCCATGGCCCTCCCCGGCCAGGGCGTCGCGTACCTTCTCGCGCAGTTCCAGGGACAGCGGCCCGTCCTCGTCGCCGACGCGATCCGGGAGCTGCCCGCCAAGCGGCGCTACGAGGTGGTCAACGCACTCGACGACGAACGCCTGGCCGACATCCTGCAGGAGCTGCCAGAGAGCGAACAGGCCGACTTGCTCGGGAAGCTCGACACCGAGCGCGCCGCGGACGTGCTCGAGGCGATGGATCCCGACGACGCGGCCGACCTGCTCGGCGAGCTGGGCGCGTCGCAGGCCGAGGCGCTGTTGGCCCGGATGGACCCCGAGGACTCCGAGCCGGTCCGGCGGTTGCTCAAGCACTCCCCCGACACCGCGGGTGGCCTGATGACGCCGGAGCCGGTGGTGGTCGGACCCGGTACGACGGTGGCCGAGGCGCTGGCACGGGTCCGCGATCCGGACCTGACTCCCGCGCTGGCCTCACTGGTGTTCGTCGTCCGGCCGCCGACCTCCACCCCCACGGGCCGCTATCTGGGGTGCGCCCATCTACAGCGGCTGCTGCGGGAGCCGCCCGCCGCCCTCGTCAGCGGCATCGTCGACTCCGATATGCCCAATCTGCACCCCGAGACGTCGCTGGCGGGCGTCACCCGCTACTTCGCCGCCTACAACCTGGTCTGCGGACCCGTCGTCGACGACGAGAAGCACCTTCTCGGCGCGGTTACCGTCGACGACGTCCTCGACCATCTGCTGCCTCACGACTGGCGCGTCCGCGAAGAGCCCGAACTGCCGAATCCCGATGACGTGGCCGGCGTCCTCAACACGCCAGGAGGCAAGTCGTGAGTGATCTTTCGGCTCGGCAGCGGCTCGACACCCCGCGCACGCGGCGCAGGCGGTTCACGCCACGCGTCGACATCGAGGCCGTCGGACGCGTCAGCGAGTCCATCGCCCGGTTCCTCGGCACCGGTCGCTACCTGGGCATCCAGACCGCGCTGGTGATCGTCTGGATCGCACTGAACCTGTTCGCCGTGAACCTGCGGTGGGATCCCTACCCGTTCATCCTGCTGAACCTGGCGTTCTCGACGCAGGCCGCGTACGCGGCTCCGTTGATTCTCCTGGCGCAGAACCGCCAGGAGAACCGCGACCGGGTGTCGCTGGAGGAGGACCGCAGACGGGCCGAGCAGACCAAGGCGGACACCGAGTACCTCGCGCGGGAACTCGCCGCCCTGAGGTTGGCCGTCGGCGAGGTGGTCACACGTGACTACCTCCGTCGCGAACTGGACGAACTGCGCGAACTCCTGACCGACGTGAAGGCGAAGAAGCCCAAGAAGAACTCCGGCGCGCGGGCCCAACAGAACTGGGATGAACCCGTCTAGAGCATTGCTGCAACACGCGTAACACGAATCGGTATGGTGACCTGGTTCACGAGGGTTTGCCGGATCTAGGACGGTCGAGTGCGCATAGGGGCGGGTGACGGGGCGGGCGCCAAGGTGCGCGCGGCACGCGCCCGCATGACCGGGATTGCCCGCACCCCCGCATTCGGCGTCGCGGTCCTCGCTCCATTCGTCCTGCTTCTCGCCGTAGGGGCCTCCTCACCTTCCGCCAAGCACGCCGTCGCCGACGCCGGGATCACCCCGCTGGCGGCGGTTGCCCGCACTGGCGACGGCTCCGGCATCACGGTCGTCGCCGCGTCCCGACCCCCGACGCTGTTCCAGTTCGCCGTCGTCAACCTCTCGGCGCCGCCACCGCCAGTCGTCGTGAGTTCGCCAGGCAGTCTTCGCATTCCGGGGATGGCCCTGGCGGCGTACCGCAACGCCGAACGCATGATGGCGGGTGCGTACCCCGGCTGCGGCGTCAGCTGGAACCTCCTGGCCGGCATCGGCCGCATCGAGTCACTCCACGCCAATGGCGGCGCCACCGACCCGCGCGGCACCCCGCTGCAGCCCATCTACGGCCCCTCACTGGACGGCACGCTGCCCGGCAACGAGGTCATCGTGCACAGCGTGCAGGCGGGCAAGGTGACCTACGCCCGCGCCATGGGTCCGATGCAGTTCCTCCCCGGTACCTGGGCCCGCTATGCCTCGGACGGCGACGGCGACGGCAAGGCCGACGTTCAGAACCTCTACGACGCGTCCCTGGGCGCGGCCCGGTATCTGTGCAGCGGAGGCCTGAACCTCCGCAACCCGTCCCAGGTGATGGCCGCGATCCTGCGCTACAACAACTCCATGGCCTACGCCCAGAACGTGCTCGGGTGGGCTGCCGCCTACGCGACTGGCGTTCCGCCGACCGACCTGCCTGCGATCACCGGACCCACACCCCCGATCGGCGATGCGCACCTCGACACCAGGCCCGAGGGCCTCGGTCCCGGCCTGCCGCTGAACGCCATCGGTCTTCCCGCGGACGACCCGCTTGCCAGGCTGCCACTCGTCGACCCCGACGGAGCCACCCAGCTGGGCCTGCCCGCCGGTGCCCCCGCACCGCAGCAGAACTGCCGGGTCTTCTGCCTGACCCCCGCAGCGGTGCCATCGCCTGCGCCCGCCCTGCCGCCGCCGTCGCCCTTCGGCCAGCCGTTGCCTCCGCCGTTCGCGTTCGGAGCGCCGCCGCCTCCGCCGTTCCCGTTCGGACCGCCGCCCCCCGAGCCTCCGCTGGTGCTGCACCCCACCGGCCCAGCGCCCGGTCCGGTCGGCTGAGCACGGGGCATACACTCGCGGGTGATGTCACAGCAAGCACCCACAGATCCCGAGGCCCTGGAATCGGCCGTGCGCGCCGCGCTGTCCAAGGTGGTCGACCCGGAGCTGCGCAAGCCGATCACCGAAGTCGGCATGGTCAAGAGCGTCACCGTCGACCCCTCCGACAGCGCGGTCCACGTCGAGATCTACCTCACCACCTCGGCCTGCCCCAAGAAGACCGAGATCTCCGATCGCGTCACGAAGGCCGTCGTCGACGTACCGGGCACCGGCGCCGTGAAGGTGACGCTCGACGTGATGAACGACGAGCAACGCGCCGAGCTGCGCAAGCAGCTGCGGGGCGACTCCCGGGAACCCGTGATTCCCTTCGCCCAGCCCGGCTCGTTGACCCGGGTGTACGCGGTCGCATCCGGCAAGGGCGGCGTCGGCAAGTCCAGCGTGACCGTCAACCTCGCCGCCGCGCTTGCCGCGCGCGGGCTGTCGGTGGGCGTACTCGACGCGGACATCTACGGCCACTCGGTGCCGCGCATGATGGGCACCACCGACCGGCCCACTCAGGTCGACTCGATGATCCTGCCGCCCGTCGCCCACGACGTGAAGGTCATCTCGATCGCCATGTTCACACAGGGCAACACCCCGGTGGTGTGGCGCGGACCGATGCTGCACCGCGCGCTGCAGCAGTTCCTCGCCGACGTGTACTGGGGTGATCTGGACGTTCTGCTGCTCGACCTTCCGCCCGGTACCGGCGACATCGCGATCTCGGTGTCGCAGCTGATTCCCGGCGCCGAAATCCTGGTGGTGACCACACCGCAGCTCGCGGCCGCCGAGGTGGCCGAACGCGCAGGCGCCATCGCGCTACAGACCCACCAACGGATCGTGGGCGTCGTCGAGAACATGTCGGGGCTGACGCTGCCGGACGGCACCGTGATGAACCTGTTCGGCGAAGGCGGCGGCCAGACGGTCGCCGAGCGGCTGAGTCAGTCGATCGGCGCCGACGTGCCCCTGCTTGGTCAGGTACCGCTCGATCCGGCACTGGTATCCGCAGGGGACACCGGGGTGCCGCTGGTGATCAGCGCGCCAGACTCCGCGGCGGGCAAGGAACTGCGCAGCATCGCCGACGCGCTCACCGCCCGCAAGCGTGGCCTGGCAGGGGTGTCTCTCGGCCTGAACCCGGTGGGGCGCTAAGTCGCGTCGCTGTCGTACGGCGTCGGGCGGGGTTCCGACGTCGACGTCGGCTCCTGCGGCTTGGGCTGCGGCCCACCCGGCGACACCGGCTTCTCAAGCGTGGGCTTGTCGGGCAACGGATTGCCGGGCGCAGCGGGCTTGTCGAAGTTGCCGGTCAAGAAGGAGTCGTCGCCGTCGAGCAGGTGCTTGGTCAGCGCTGCCCGCGGCGTCATCCCCCGCAGCTTCTGCAGTTCGCTCAGTGGCTGCCGCAGGTCCTCGAACTCGGGGCCGAGATCCTCACGCAGCTGACTGGTGGCACCGCTGAGGTACTCCCGCGCCTGCTTCACCGTGCCCGCCGTCCAGCGGATGGCGCCGGGCAGTCGCTCCGGCCCGAGTATCACCAGGCCCGCGATGACGAGCACCAACATCTCGCCCCACCCGACGTTGGCGAACATGGTTACTGCGCTGCGTCGTCGGAGCCGGGATTCACGGTCAGGGTGACGGGACGTCCGTCCCGGATCACCTCGACGGGCGCATCCTGGCCGATCTGCAGCTGGCGCACCGCGACGACGAACTCGTCGGCGTCGGCGACCGCGCGGTTGCCGATCTTGACCACGACGTCGTTCTCCTTGATCCCCGCCCGATCCGCAGGACCGCCCACGACCACGTTCTTGATGAGGGCGCCGGACGCAACCGAGTTGCTCACCGACACCGCGCTCAAGCCGAGCGTCGGGTGGGCCATCTTGCCCTGGGTGATGAGGTTGTTGATGACGTCCTTGACCTCGTTCACGGGGATTGCGAAGCCGAGCCCACTTGCGCTGTCGGACAACGACTTACCCGCGGTGTTGATGCCGATCACCTCGGAGTTCATGTTGATCAGCGGGCCACCGGAGTTACCGTGGTTGATCGACGCGTCGGTCTGCACACCGTCGATCACCGTGTCGGTGTCCGACGAGTCGCCCGAAAGCGGAACGGGCCGGTGTAGCGCGCTGATGATGCCCTGGGTGACGGTGCTGCGCAGCCCCAGCGGGGCACCTGCGGCGATGACTTCTTCGCCAACGCGCAGCTTCTCGGAGTCACCCAGTCGGGCGACGACGAGATTGTCGACGTTGTCGACCTTGAGGACGGCCAAGTCGGTCTTGGGGTCGCGCCCCACCAGGTTGGCAGGCACTTCCTTGCCGTCGTTGAACACCACGGTGATGTCGTAGTCGGCGGCGTTCTTCGCGGCGTCGGAGATGACGTGGTTGTTGGTGACGATGTATCCGCGGCCGTCGACGATGACGCCGGAACCGATGGATCCCTCGGTCTTCTCCTTGTTGTCCACGTTGATGGTGACGACCGAGTCGGCAACGGCGGCAGCGACGTCGGCGAACTTGCCCGCGGGCTCCTGGGCTTCGCCGCCCGTCTCGAGGGTCACCTTGGACGTCGTGAACGCCTGGACGACCTCGGCGGTCTTGCGGCCGACGACGCCGCCCAGCACGCCGATCACCAGCGCGACGATCATGATGATGCCCAACGCCACCCAGGACACGCGGCCACCGAACAGCACGTCCCGGACGCCGAGCTTGCCCAGCGGCGGAGTGGCGGCCGTCGCCGTCGAAGCTGTCTTGGGCATGGCCGGGGTGCCGAGCGACGGCGCGGCCGCCGGATCACGCCACGGGTCGGCGGGCTCGTCGGGCAGCTCCCGCTCGCGCTCGGCCTGCAGCGCACCCGCGTCGGCGGGATGCCGTTGCAGCGAGTCGACGGTCGCGCCCGGCCTGCCGAACGCGTCGGCGAGCACGGGATCGGGCGCCTGGTCCCTCGGCGTGTACTCACCCTGATCGCGTTGATTGTCGGCGCCGAGAAACGACCCGTTGAAGCCCTCGGGCCTACCGAAGGCGCGGGTGGCGGCTGGATCGACGGGCGGTCGCGTCACGGGGCGCGGCGCCATCCGAGGACTATTGCCTGACTGGTCCTGGTCGGTCACCCGTTTTCACTCTCCATCAGAGCGGCCACCAGTGCTGGTGGACGCCAGTGTTCAGCCGTGGTCACGGCCTTGTTCGATGTGGTCGAGCCTACCGGCGCTTGCGGCGGGAGCGCGTGCCGTCAGCGGCGAACTGACTCGCGGGCCCGTCAGCCGACTCGTCGACCGGTGGGTCCAGCGGCGCGTGGTGCGGGATTTGCGACAGCGCACCGAGCAGCGACTTCGGTATGACGATCGGGCACGAATCACGCAGCGCGGCTCGGGCCTGCCCCTGCGCATCCACCTCGGCCGAGCACTGCGGGCACAAGGACATGTGGTGTGCGGCTCGGAGGTGTGCTCCCATCCGCAGCTCACCGTCGACGAACGCGGCGATGGCCTCGGTGGAGAGGTGCTCAGTGGACCCGAATCTTCGCGGCCCGACCGGCGCATCACTCTGTGACGCCAACTGGGTGGGCAGCCAGGAGAATGCACGACGGAATACGTGGCCCGGATCTACCACTGCTCAGCCCCTCTCCAGAACGATCACCCGTTGGCTCGTCGCGACGGCGACGGCCGCACCCTCGAATGTAGCGCGACTGGTGACGTTGGACACCCACCAGAACGCCCATGACCGGTCAGGCAGACCGCGCTGCGTCTTCGGAGTGCTTTGCCAGGTGCTCGCGCAGCGCCTGGCGGCCGCGGTGGATGCGACTGCGGACGGTGCCGAGTTTCACGCCGAGCGTGGCGCCGATCTCTTCGTAGGACAACCCTTCGATGTCGCATAGGACCACGGCGGCACGGAACTCTGGCGCCAGTGAATCGAGCGCTGCCTGCAGGTCCGGGCCCAACCGAGAATCGTGGTAGATCTGCTCGGGGTTCGGATCGTCGGCTGGCACGCGGTCGTAGTCCTCGGGCAGCGCTTCCATGCGAATGCGGCTGCGACGCCGGACCATGTCCAGGAACAGGTTGGTGGTGATGCGGTGCAACCAGCCCTCGAAGGTGCCTGGCTGGTAGTTCTGCACGGAACGGAAGACCCGGATGAAGGTCTCCTGGGTCAAGTCCTCCGCGTCGTGCTGATTGCCCGAGAGGCGGTAGGCCAGTCGGTACACGCGGTCGGCGTGCTGACGAACCAGGTCATCCCATGACGGCATCGTGGTCTTGTCGCCGGTCGCGTCGAACACGGCGGTTCCGGTCAGCTCTTCGCTCGGCTCGACCCAATCACCATCGCCCTGCGGCTCGAGGTGGGCCATGAATACGGGGGACGTGCTCGCGGTGGTCGTCTGATCCTCCAGATCACTGTGTTGCTTGAGATCACTGTGTTGCTTGCCAGCGCCAAGCGTTGACTCGACATCGGCGGAAACGGACGGGTCGAGATTGATATTCCCGGAGTCGTACCGAGAGGCCCAGCTTCCGCCGTTTTCCATGCGCTTACCGTTCACGACCGCGGTGAGCCCCGCATATGAGCAAACTGAACTTTTCCTGAGAATGTCGGATACCCACGGTACGAACTGCGAAAACAGCCGAATTCGGCCGGATTTTCGCGTCCGGGGACGGGCGTGTCGGGTGCGGCCGACTGACGCTTCGCTCTACGCTGCGGGCATGGCCAGCACCGACGACCCCGCCGGTGCGCCCGGTACCGCCGAGAGCGTGCGACCGAGCCGCGCTGCGGCAATCATGGCGCACGCCGAGAACTCCATCTCCGAGGACGTCTTGACCGCTGCCGCGCGGGAGCGCGCCGACGACAGCGGGGCAGGCGCCGTCACCCCTGCCGTGGGCGCCTTGCTCAGCATGCTGGCGAAGCTGGCAGGGGCGAAGGCCGTGGTCGAAGTCGGCACCGGCGTCGGCGTGAGCGGGCTCTGGCTGCTGTCCGGAATGCGCGAGGACGGCGTACTCACCACCATCGACGTCGAACCCGAGCACCAACGGCTGGCCAAGCAGGCGTTCAACGAGGCAGGGATCGGCCCGTCCCGAACCCGGCTGATCAGTGGCCGCGCGCAGGACGTTCTGACGCGTCTGGCCGACGATTCGTACGACCTGGTCTTCATCGACGCCGATCCCGCCGATCAACCGCAGTTCGTCGTCGAGGGGGTGCGACTGCTGCGGTCCGGTGGTGCGATCGTCATTCACCACGCCGCGCTTGGTGGCCGGGCCGGCGATGCCAACGCCAACGACCGCGACGTCACCGCGGTGCGCGAGGCGACGCGGCTGATCGCCGAGGACGAGCGTCTGACCCCCGTGCTGGTGCCGCTCGGCGACGGTCTGCTGGTCGCCGCGCGCGACTGACCGCTCCCTCGACCTTTCTGGGCGAGCAGCTCGACTCTTGACCGACGACTGAACGCGTGTTTAGCATGTTAAACATGCGTTCAGTCGACGATCTGACCACCACCGCCCGCATCCGCGACGCGGCGATCGAGCAGTTCGGCGAGCACGGCTTGGACGTCGGACTCCGCGCCATCGCCAAGGCCGCAGGCGTGAGCGCGGCCCTGTTGATCCACCACTTCGGCTCCAAGGACGGCTTGCGCAAGGCCTGTGACGACTACGTCGCCGAGACCATCCGCCAATCCAAGACCGAATCGTTGAAGACCGCCGACCCCGTGGCGTGGTTCGCCCAACTCTCCGAGATCGAGTCCTTCGCGCCATTGATGGCCTACCTGGTTCGTAGCATGCAATCCGGCGGCGACCTAGCAAAGACGCTGTGGCGCAACATGATCGACAACGCCGAGCAGTACCTCGCGGAGGGGGTTCGCGCCGGAACCCTGAAACCGAGCCGAGACCCCAAGGGTCGGGCCAAGTTTCTCGCCATGGCGGGAGGCGGCAGCTTCCTGCTGTACCTGCAACTGCACGACAACCCGAAGGACATGCGCGCCGTGCTGCACGACTACGGGCAGGACATGGTGATGCCCGCCCTCGACGTCTACACCCATGGCCTGATGACCGATTCGACGATGTACGACGCCTTGATCGCGCAACAGACCCAGGCGGACGCCCACCCCGCATCGAAGGAGAGGTGAACGATGACGATCAGATCTGGCGAGATGGCCGCCATTGAAGTCCGCGGCCTGACGAAGGACTTCGGGTCCGTGCGCGCACTGGACGGCCTCGACCTGACGGTCACCGACGGCGAGGTACACGGCTTCCTCGGGCCCAACGGTGCGGGCAAGTCGACGACCATCCGGATCCTCCTCGGTCTGGTCCGCGCCGATTCGGGATCCGTGCGCCTGCTCGGCGGTGATCCGTGGGCCGACGCGGTAAATCTCCATCGCCAAATCGCTTATGTTCCGGGCGATGTCACTCTGTGGCCGTCGCTGACCGGCGGTGAGACCATCGACCTGCTGGCCCGCATGCGCGGCGGCATCGACGAGAACAGACGCGGCGAGCTCGTCGAGCGATTCGGCCTCGACCCGTCGAAGAAGGCTCGCACGTACTCCAAGGGCAACCGGCAGAAGGTATCGCTCGTCTCGGCATTCGCCTCGAATGCGCGACTGCTACTGCTGGACGAACCCAGCAGCGGACTGGATCCCCTGATGGAGAACGTCTTTCAACAATGCGTCGCGGAGGCTCGCGATCGCGGTGCCACCGTCCTGTTGTCCAGCCACATCCTTGCCGAGACCGAGGCGCTCTGCCAGCGCGTGACGATCATCCGCGACGGCAGGACCGTCGAATCCGGCACGCTGGAGTCGATGCGCCACCTTTCGCGCACGTCGATCACGGCCGAATTGGTCGGCGATCCCGGCGACCTCGGCAGGATCGCCGGCGTCGCCGACCTCAGCGTCCAGGGGCGGGTGCTGCGGGCCCAGGTCGACGCGGACAGCCTCGGCGAGGTCGTCAAGGCGCTCGGCAACGCCGGTGTACGCAGCCTCGTCAGCCAACCACCGACGCTGGAGGAACTGTTTCTGCGTCACTACGACGTGGGTGAGCCCGCCGAGCGGGTGACGGCGTGACCACCACGCTGGAACGCCCGCACGAACCTGCCCATCGGGCCGCCACCGACGGTTCGACCTTCTCGGGAACCTTTGGGCTGCTTCGCCTCTACCTACGCAGGGATCGGATCGTCGCGCCGCTGTGGGTCCTGTTGCTTTCGGTCCCTCTCTCCACCGTGTACGTCGGCAGCATCGAAGCCGTCTATCCCACCGAGGCGGACCGCGCGAACTTCGCGGCGACCATCATGGCGAGCCCCGCCCAGCGCGCTCTGTACGGCAACGTCTACGGCGACAGCCTTGGCGCCACGGGCATCTGGAAGGCCAGCATGTTCGGCGTGCTGATCGCCGTCGCCGTCATCCTCACCGTGATCCGGCACACCCGCGCCGACGAGGAATCGGGCCGCACCGAGCTCATCGACTCGACGGCAGTCGGACGGGCGGCTAGTCTGACCGCCGCCCTGCTGCTTGCCGGTGGCGCATCGATCCTCACCGGACTCCTCGGCGCCGCAGGCCTTCTCGCGGTCGACGTGCCGGCCTCCGGGTCGGTGGCGTTCGGACTCGCGCTGGCCTCCTCGGGGCTGGTGTTCACCGCCGTCGCCGCGGTGACGGCGCAGCTCTCGCCGAGCGCGCGATTCGCCCGTGGCGCAGCGTTCGGCGTGCTCGCCGCCGCGTTCACCCTGCGCGCCGTCGGCGACGCCGGGTCGCGGGTGGAGTTCTTGTCCTGGGTGTCCCCGCTGGGGTGGTCACTACAGGTCCGTCCGTACGCCGGCGACCGGTTCTGGGTGCTGTCGCTGCACGTCGCGTTGACCTTAGCGTTGCTCCTCCTCGCCTACCGGTTGCTCGCCCGTCGCGACGTAGGTGCTGGCATGATCGCCGAACGTCCTGGCCCGACTCGGGCGGCAGCCGGTCTGCGCGGGGCCACGTCTCTGGCATGGCGACTCAACCGTGGCGCGTTGGTGCTGTGGACGATTGGTCTTTGCCTCTACGGCCTCGTCATCGGCAGCGTGGTCAATGGCATCGGCGGCGAGATCGGCGACAGTCAGTCGGCACGTGACGTCGTGGCCCGCCTTGGCGGCACCGACCAGATGGAACAGGCCTTCGTCGCCGTGGCGTTCGGCATGCTGGGAATGATCGCCGCAGCGTTCGCCATCTCACTGACGATGCGACTGCACCAGGAGGAGACCAGTCAGCGCGCCGAGTCCCTACTCGCTGGGTCGGTGAGTCGGACCCATTGGCTGGCAAGTCATTTGGTGTTCGCCGTCGTCGGTTCCGGCGGCGCGATCATGATCTCGGCGCTGGTGGCGGGGGTGACCTACGGCGCCGCAGCCGGGGACGTCGGTGGCAAGCTTCCGACGGTGCTCGGCACCGCTGCGGTGCAACTCCCCGCAGTGTGGCTGCTCGCCGCGGTCACCGTCGTGCTGTTCGGAGCGATACCCCGGTTCACGCCGGTGGCGTGGGGGGTGCTCGTCGCGTTCGTCGCCGTCTATCTGCTTGGTTCGCTATCGAATGCACCGCAGTGGCTGCTCGACATGGAACCCTTCACCCACGTCCCACGCGTTGGCTTCGGTGACTTCACCGTCGCGCCACTGGTATGGCTGCTGGTGATTGATTCCGTTCTGGTCACGTTGGGCGCCATCATGTTTCGTCGACGGGATCTGCAATGACCGTCAAGATCGCACTTCAGTCCGTCGCGTCGATGGTGTTCGGCGTGTTGTTCTTCGGGCTCGCGCTGTTCCTGCCAGCGTGGACGTTCGACTACTGGCAGGCATGGGTCTTCATCGCGGTCTTCATCGTGGCCACGATCATCCCCAGTTGGTATCTGGCGGTGACGAATCCCGCCGCCCTCGCTCGTCGGTTGAAGGCTGGTCCGACGGCGGAGACCCGCCCCGCGCAGCGCATCATCATCTCGGCGACGGTGGTTCTCGTGATCTTGGCGCTGGTGGTGGCCGCACTGGATCACCGGTTCGGCTGGTCGTCGGTGCCCATGCTCGTCGTCGTCATCGGCGACGTCATGGTCGCGGTCGGCTTATTTCTGGCCCAACTCGTCGTCGTCCAGAACGCGTATGCGTCGGCCAGCATCGTGGTCGAGTTCGAGCAGCCGCTGGTCTCCACCGGGCTGTACGGGGTGGTGCGCCACCCGATGTACTTCGGCGCGCTGATCATGATGGTTGGGATGCCTCTGGCACTGGATTCCTACTGGGGGGTGCTCGTGGTGGTGGCTGCCGTGCCGGTCTTGGCGGCCAGGATCATCGACGAGGAGAAGATGCTGAACGCCGAACTGGCTGGCTATGGCGAGTACACGCGGACGGTGCGGTACCGGTTGGTGCCTGGGCTCTGGTGACACCCCGGCGGTGCGCGCACCGCGGCCGCCGAGGCACCGACGATAGGATTCGGCATGCGCACTGGCAGATTAAGACGACGAGTGGGTGCGCCGTGATCGACAAGCCATGCCCGGGCGGCGGCAAGAGCTGGACGGTCGACATCAATGGCAAGCCGATCTGCCCCCGATGCCGGCGCGCCCTGGCCACCGTGGCGGGCAAGGGCCGGTCGGTTCGCGATACGCCGAAGGTTCCGCAGCACGAGCGGCCGGGCCGCGGTCAGAAGTCCGACCGGCAAGCCTGATGCCACGACGAACGCTCACACCTCTCGCGGTGTCAGTTCGTCAGCGTCGAACGCGTCGCGCGCCCGTTCGATGTCGGGCATGTGAGCCCTGGCCCAATCCAGCAGCACGTCGACCGGCGGCCGAAGGGTCTTGCCCAGCGGCGTGATTGCGTACTCCACGGCGATCGGGCGGGTACTGAGAAGTCGGCGCCCGATGATGCCGTTGCGCTCCAGCTTGCGCAGCGTCGCGGTCAGCGACTTCTGGGTCACCGCCGGGATCGCCCGGCGAAGTTCGTTGAATCGACGGGGCCGCACGCACAGTTCGTTGAGCACCGCCAGCGACCACTTGTCGAGCACCTGGTCCAGCAGTTCCCGGTGCGGCGCCGAAATCGTCAGCTCGTCGACGAGGGCTTCTGAGGTATCGGCCATGAAACCTAGTCTCGTTGAAGTGTCCTCGGTGCACCAAGTATCAAAGATGCACCCAACCACTTCGAGCAGGATGGAGTCCCGATGTCGGTTCAGCGCTTCACCCCCGAGGGCATGATGCAGCCCACGCCCTACCACCACGTCGCGGTCGGCACCGGCACCCGTCACGTGCACGTTGCGGGGCAGATCTCGCGCCTGGCCGACGGGAGTCCCGTCGCGCAGGACGACCTCGCCGGGCAGGTCGCACAATCGCTGCGCAACACCGCAAGAGGTCTCGCGGGCGCCGGGGCCACGTTTCACGACGTGCTCCGGCTGACGTTCTACGTCACGCGCTGGACGCCCGAGAAGATCGGCGACTTCATGGCGGGCATCGAATCGGTCGCTCAGGAAGTCGACTTGCCGACGCCCCTGCCACCCGCGTCGCTCATCGGGGTCGACTATCTCTTCGAGCCCGACGTACTCGTCGAAGTCGAAGCGACAGCCCTCGTCGACTGACGCTCACCCCTCGGCGTCGGCGTGGCCCCGCCGACGGCTGCGATGACGGCCGCCCACGCCTCGGAGATTCGCAGAGCACACCGAGAGCTCGACGCCATACTGAACCCGTGGAGTTCCTCACCGGTCTTGGCCTGGCGAGCGCGGCCGGGCTGAACGCCTACAT
Organism: Mycobacterium sp.; assembly: GCF_040509115.1. Classification (GTDB taxonomy): domain Bacteria; phylum Actinomycetota; class Actinomycetes; order Mycobacteriales; family Mycobacteriaceae; genus Mycobacterium. The sequence continues at coordinate 18,483 of NZ_JBEVLO010000462.1, forward strand.
TCCACTGCTCGCCATGGGTTTACTGGCCCGCTTCACCGACCTGGTGAACCTTCCCGGCGGCTGGGCTTGGTTGGAGAACGGCTGGGTGCTGACGATCGTCGCGGTGCTACTCGCCGTGGAGGTGGTCGCCGACAAGGTTCCCGCCCTCGACAGCGTCAACGACGTGATCCAAACCGTCGTCCGCCCCACCTCGGGCGGCATCGTCTTCGGCGCGGGCACGGCTGCGCAGACCGCTGCCGTCACCGACCCCGGCGCCTTCGTGGCGTCCGGACAGTGGGTTCCGATCGTGATCGGCGTCGTCGTCGCACTCGCCATGCACCTCACCAAGACCGCGGTGCGGCCGGTCGCCAACGTCGCGACCGCCGGTTTGGCCGCGCCGGTCTTGAGCACCTTCGAGGACATCACCAGCATCGGACTGGTGTTCGTCGCGCTGTTGCTCCCCGTGCTGGTTCTCGTGGTGCTCGCCGCGATCATCTGGGCCGCGGCGTCGCTTTGGCGACGGCGCCGCCGCAAGCAGCGGGCTCAGATCACCTAGACCCAGATGCCCTTGCCGACGGCGACCACGCCACCCGCGCTGATCGCGAAGCGCTCGCGGTCCTTGTCCAGATCGACGCCGACCATCTCGCCGGGTCCGACCACGACGTTCTTGTCGAGGATCGCCCGCCGCACCACGGCACCACGCCCGATCCGCACGCCCGGCATGATGACGCTGCCCTCGACGATCGCGCCGTCGTCGATGACGACGTTCGACGACAGCACCGAATTGCGCACCGACGCCGCGGAGATGATGCTGCCCGCACCCACCACGGATTCCTGGGCGGAGCCGCCGTTGACGAACTTGGCGGGGGCGAGGTTCTCCGGTTCCCCTCGGATGGGCCAGCGCCGGTTGTACAGGTTGAACACGGGGTGCACCGACACCAGATCCATGTGCGCGTCGTAGAAGGCGTCGAGCGTCCCGACGTCGCGCCAGTAGCCGTGATCGCGTTCCGTCGAGCCGGGCACTTCGTTGTCGTTGAAGTCGTAGACGGCCGCCATGCCGTCCCGCACCAGCCGGGGAATGATGTCACCGCCCATGTCGTGGTCGGAGTCGTCGTCCTCGGCGTCGGCGCGGATGGCGTCGACGAGCACCTTGGTGCTGAAGATGTAGTTGCCCATCGACGCGAACGTCTGCTCGGGATCGTCGGGCGTACCTGGCGGATCCGCCGGCTTCTCCAGGAACTCTCGGATGCGTCCCGAGTCGTCGGCGTCGATGACGCCGAAGGCGCTCGCCTCCGCCCGAGGCACTCTGATTCCTGCGACCGTTGCCCCCGCGCCACTCTCGATGTGGAACTGGAGCATCTGCTCGGGATCCATGCGATAGATGTGGTCGGCGCCGAACACCACGACGTAGTCGGGATCCTCGTCGTAGATCAGATTGAGTGACTGCAGGATCGCGTCGGCCGAGCCGGTGTACCACCGCGGGCCGAGCCGCTGCTGCGCAGGCACCGGCGTGATGTACTCGCCGGCAAGCCCCGATAACCGCCAGTTCTGCGAAATATGGCGATCCAGCGAATGCGACTTGTATTGCGTGAGAACGCAGATGCGCAGGTACCTGGCGTTCACCAGGTTCGAAAGCACGAAGTCTATGAGTCGGTAGGCACCGCCGAAGGGAACCGCAGGCTTGGCACGGTCGGCGGTCAATGGGTACAACCGCTTTCCCTCACCACCTGCAAGGACGATGCCGAGGACGTGTGGCAGTTCCCTCATGCATCAAACCTATCGGCCGCCACCCACTGCGGCTAGGCATTGACACGATTGGCCCAGGAAAGTCTGTCGGGCTGTCGGTCAAGACAATTGGCGCGGCCCACTCCCCGGGAGCCCGGTGGTCCACTACCGTCGTCATCATGCGGGTGGCGATGATGACTCGGGAGTATCCACCAGAGGTGTACGGCGGTGCGGGCGTGCACGTCACCGAACTCGTCGCACAGCTGAAACACATGTGCGACGTCGACGTGCTCTGCATGGGCAAGCCTCGTCCCAGCGAACCCGACGTGTTCGTCGCGCAACCCGACCCCGCGCTGTCGGGGGCCAACCCCGCCTTGACGACGCTGTCGGCCGACCTCGCGATGGTGAACGCCGCGTCGGGCGCCACCGTCGCGCACTCCCACACCTGGTATGCGGGCATGGCGGGTCACCTCGCCGCGATGCTGTACGGCATTCCGCACGTGCTGACCGCACACTCGCTCGAACCGATGCGGCCGTGGAAGGCCGAACAACTCGGCGGCGGATACCGGGTGTCGTCGTGGGTGGAACGCACGGCCGTCGAGGCGGCCGACGCGGTGATCGCCGTGAGCTCCGGCATGCGTGAGGACGTCCTCGCCACCTACCCGGCCTTGGACCCCAATCGCGTTCACGTGGTACGCAACGGGATCGACACCGAGAAGTGGTATCCGGCAGCGCCCGCGGCCACCGGATCGGCGTTGGAGCGCATCGGCGTGGACTTGACGCGGCCCATCGTGGCGTTCGTTGGCCGGATCACTCGCCAGAAGGGAGTGGCCCATCTGGTCGCAGCCGCGCACCGGTTCGCCCCAGAGGTTCAGCTCGTGCTGTGTGCCGGTGCACCGGACACGCCGGAGATCGCGGCCGAGGTCGGTGGCGCCGTGCAGGAACTGGCCGCCTCACGCAGCGGAGTGTTCTGGGTGCAGGAGATGCTGCCGGGCGATCAAATCCGTGAAATCCTGTCGGCGGCAACAGTTTTCGTGTGCCCGTCGGTGTACGAACCGCTTGGCATCGTGAATCTGGAGGCCATGGCCTGCTCGACGGCAGTGGTCGCCTCCGATGTCGGCGGCATCCCAGAGGTAGTCGCGAACGGCGAGACTGGGCTGCTGGTGCACTACGACGCCACGGATGCGGCGACGTTCGAGAACGACCTGGCCGAAGCCGTCAACGTGCTCGTCGCCGATCCCATTCGGGCCCAGCGCTACGGCGTGGTCGGCCGACAACGGTGCATCGACGAATTCTCGTGGACTCACATCGCCGAGCAGACCTTGGAGATCTACCGGAAGGTGTCGTCCTAGAGCTGCTCCAGGCGGGCAGCTAGCTGGTGACGTTCTTCAGTTCCTCGCCGAGGGCGGCGGCCTCGTCGGGGGTGAGTTCGACGACGAGACGCCCACCACCTTCCAGTGGTACTCGCATCACGATGCCCCGCCCCTCTTTGGTTGCTTCCAGTGGACCGTCGCCGGTCCGGGGCTTCATCGCCGCCATCGACTGCTCCCTCCGCGTGCGCCGGTCCGCGTCAGCGGAACGGATCGGGGCCGAGGCTGTCCACCCGGCGACAGCACTCGACCTGAACTGATCACGCACCATTGTTCCCTATGCCAGCCAATCGGTGTGCAAAGACCCGACTTAGGCGTCGCGCCGAACCGCAGGAACCCAGCACGAGGCGAGGTGGTCGTCGACCATGCCGGTCGCCTGCATCAGGGCGTAGGCGGTCGTCGGCCCGACGAACTTGAACCCGCGCCGTTTGAGTTCCTTGGCCATCGCCTTCGACTCCGGAGTGACGGCGGGCACCTGGGTGAAGTCGTCAGGGCGGGGTTTGGCTGGCGGTGCGAACGACCACAGCAACTCGCCGAGGTCGACGTCGAGGTCGGCGACCGCACGTGCGTTGGCGATGGTCGCGTCGATCTTGGCCCTGTTGCGCACGATGCCGACGTCGTCCATCAGGCGCTCGACGTCACGCTCGGTGAACCGGGCGACCTTGGCTACCTCGAAGCGCTTGAAGGCGCGGCGAAAGTTCTCCCGCTTGCGCAGGATGATCAACCACGAGAGACCGCTCTGGAACGCCTCAAGCGTCATTCGCTCGAACAGCTCCCGGCTGCCACGCAGGGGCCGACCCCACTCGGTGTCGTGGTAGTTGCGGTAGAGGACCGAATCATCGGCGGCCCAACGCGATCCGCTGAAGTCCGCCCAGCTGCAGCGAACCCTGCCGTCGCCCTCCACGCTTTCGGCGACGGGGGTCATCGTTCGTCGCGCCCGTCGGCGGCATGGGCGTCGGCCGGGTGGTGCGCCCCGTCCCCGGGAACGACGTCGGGATCGTCGTCGACGTCCGTCTTGTACAGCGTGGCTACCGGCACGCTCTCGCGGCTGCCAACTTCGACGCCGAACTCGTCGACGCCGTAGGCCGCGCGCACCGCCGCAAGCTGACCGCGCAACTGATCGAGTTCCTGGCCCAGTCGATCCAGCACCCAGTCGACCTCGCCCACCTTGTATCCACGCAACGTCTGACTGAACTTCACCGCCGCAACATCGGCCCCCGTCACGTCGGACGCGGGAAGAACGGTGGCGGTGGTGCCGCGCGGCAACGGTGGCAGGCGCTCACCGCGCCCGAAGACGACGCTGCCGACGCCGAACAGCACAATGGCAACCAGGATCAGCACGACGAGGTACAGAAGGATCAACGTCACGCCGTCGATACTGCCTGACGGGTACGACGCAGCGCGTCCCGAGGCTCTCAGTGAGGTCGCACGGTCACCATCGGCGGACGGTCAGCCAGCGACACCGTCGAGGTGCGGGCCGCGTAGTCCTCGCCGTCGGCGAAGAACTGGGTCAGACCGACACCCGAGTCGGGCACGCCGCAACGGGAAAGCAGGGTCGCGATGACCTGCCTGCTCATCGACGCCAGCTCGGTCAGCGGGCGGTTGCGGTGGGTGCGGACGCCGAGGTTCACCTGGGCGATGCCGTCCAGGCCGAGCCGGTCGTAGGTGTCGATCAGCAGGCCGATCTCGACGCCGTAGGCGGGCGCGAACGGCACCGACGTCAACAGTTCGCGGGTCCCGGCGTACTCGCCGCCGAGGGGCTGCAGCAGGCATGTCAGCTCGGGCCGCAGCGCGGCGAGCAAAGGTCGCGCCACCAGTTCGGTGACGCGGCCGCCACCGTTGGCGTCCTCGCTGCCGCTCACCTTCAGCGGGCGGCGGTAGAAGCCCTTCACCAGGTGCACGCCGTCGGTCGTAAGCAGCGGACCGAGCAGCTTGGGCACGAACATGGGGTCCGGATCGATCAGGTCGGAGTCGACGAAGACGATCAGGTCACCGGTGGTGGCGGCCAGCGAACGCCACAGCACCTCGCCTTTGCCGGGCTGGGGAGCCACCTCTGGCAGTGCCGCTTCTCGGCTGACGACGCGTGCACCTGCGGCGACGGCGCGGATCTCGGTGTCGTCGGTGGAGCCGGAATCCAGCACGATGAGCTCGTCGACGAGACCGCCGAGCAGCGGCTTGATGGTGTCGATGACCGACGCGACGGTCTCTTCCTCGTTGAGGGCGGGTAGGACGACGGACACGGTCCGACCGGCCTTGGCGGCTTCCAGTTCGGCGACGGTCCACGTGGGCCTGCGCCAGGTGTGGTCGTTCAACCAGCGATGTCCCGCCACGGTGTCCGCGGCGAGTTCCGGTGTAAGGGTCATCCGCGATCTCGCTTCGCTACTCGCCTGTCCGTCATGCCAGTCCCCTTACGGTTCGCGTCGGTGGACGCACGCCCTGGATCGACGCGACCATTTCCAGGACGCGTCGCGTGGACCCCACCTCGTGAACCCTGAACATGGCTGCCCCCGCCTGCGCGGCGAGCGCGGTTGCGGCCAGAGTTCCCTCGAGGCGTTCGGTCAAGCCCACCCCAAGAGTCTCCCCGACGAAATCCTTGTTGCTCAGTGCCATCAGGACAGGCCATCCGGTGTTTACAAGATCTTTTACGTGGCGCAACAAACTAAGACCATGATGAGTGTTCTTACCGAAGTCATGGGTCGGGTCGATCAGTACGGCCTCCCGGCTGACCCCTGCGGCGACGGCGCGCTCGGCAGCCGCCGTGACCTCCGCGGTGACGTCGTCGACGACGCCTCGTTCCGATATCCCATAGTTGACGCGGAATGGCCGTGTCCGCGGGACCGCCCCGCCGGTGTGTGAGCACACCAGGCCTGCGCCGAACTCGGCGGCAACGTCGGGCAGCCCGGGATCGGACCCACCCCAGGTGTCGTTGATGAGGTCCGCCCCCGCCGCGCATGCCTGTTTGGCCACCGACGCCCGCCAGGTGTCGACGCTTATCAACTGCTCTGGATAGGCGCTTCGCAGCCACTCGATGAATGGGACGACGCGGGCGATCTCCTCGGCGGCGTCGACCGTCTCGCCGGGGCCGGCCTTGACTCCCCCGACGTCGACGACGTCGGCGCCCTCTGCGATGACCCGGTGCACGGCCGCCTTCGCCGCGTCGTCGGTGAACGTGGCGCCGCGGTCGTAGAACGAGTCCGGGGTCCGGTTCACGATCGCCATGATCATGGCGCGGTCGCCCGCGACGGGTCGGCCCAGAAACGTCGCCTGCACGCCCACCAGGCTACGGGCGCGCGATTCGTGCACGTTTACCCGCGCTGAGCGCGGGTTTCAACACGCAAGTCGCTAGGACTTGGGGCGCTTCCCGTCGACGACCTCGCCGGGGTACTCCTGGTAGAACGGCACGTAACCCTCCTCGCGACCGGCCAACACGTAGATGGGGTCGTCGAGCTGGCCGGCCTCGGTGTCGTCGTCGTCGCCTTCGGCCTCACCGGAGCCACCGCCGTAACCCTGCTTCCGCAGCTCGACCTTCTGGCTCTTGAACGTCGACGTGTGCGCCAGCGACTCGGTGACGCGGACGAACAACGGAACCGCATAGCCGGGCAGGTGGTCGTAGGCGGCCTTCGCCAGCGCCTTGCCGTCGAAGTCCGCGCCGTCCTTGAGCTGGATGGCCACCATGCCCGCCTTGCCGCCTGCGCCCTCGACCTCGACGCCGAAGACCGTGCACTCCTCGACCTGGGGGTCGGTGGACACGGCAGCCTCGACCTCGGTGGTGGCGACGTTCTCGCCCTTCCACCGGAAGGTGTCCCCGAGCCGGTCGGTGAACGCAGCGTGCCCGAACCCCTGGGAACGCATCAGGTCGCCGGTGTTGAACCAGACGTCCCCGTCCTTGAACGCGTCGCGGACGAGCTTCTTCTCGGTGGCTTCCTTGTCCGTGTACCCGTCGAACGGCTGAAAGTTGCTGACCTTGGACAGCAACAGGCCGGGCTGCCCGGTCTTGACCTTGCGCACTCGGCCGTCGTCGCCGCGGGCCGGTCCGCCGCTCTCCTCGTCGTATTCGACGAACGCGATCGGCGACGGGCAGATGCCGGTGGTCTTGTCGACGTTGAGCACGTTGAGGAACGCGGTGTTGCCCTCGCTGGCCGCATAGAACTCACACACCCGGTCGATGCCGAACCGCTCGGTGAATTCGTCCCAGATGGCCGGGCGCAGGCCGTTGCCCGCGATCACCCGCACACGGTGCCTGCGATCGGTGGGCTTGGCAGGCTGATTGAGCAGGTAGGCGCAGATCTCACCGATGTAGACGAACGCCGTCGCGTCGTGCTTGATGATCTCGTCCCAGAACTTCGACGCCGAGAAGGACTTGCCGAGCGCCAGCGTCGAACCCGAGTTGAGCACCGAGGACAGCGCCACCGTGAGCGCATTGTTGTGGTAGAGCGGCAGGCAGCAGTACAGGGTGTCGCCGCTGGTCAGACGCATGCCGAGGCCGCCAAACCCGGCGAGCGCACGCAGCCAGCGGTAGTGCGTCATCACGCTGGCCTTTGGCATCCCCGTGGTACCCGAGGTGAAGATGTAGAAGGCCTTGTCCTTGGCGAGCACGGCGG
>NZ_JBEVLO010000463.1:0-14519 GCF_040509115.1 Mycobacterium sp.
TGCACATCCGGCTGGCCAGGCAACGGATCGGCGCACGGCCCGCCACCAGGGCTGAGGCCCGTCTGTTGACCGAGAAGGCCGGGGCGCCGCTGCTGTCCATGAGTCGCACGGCCTACGACGATTCTGGCAAGGCAGTCGAGTTCGGCGACCACTGCTACCGCGCGTCGCGGTACTACTTCGAAACCACGCTCGTCGACCGCTGAACGATGCCGACTCGCCTCGGATGAGGGCGCTGAGCTGCCGTTCGGTGCCCCTGGCCCGCCTTGGGGGCCGAGATCTGCCCTCGAACCGAGGACGACGCTTGGCGTCGCTCGGGTTCCGGTTGGGCGGCATGGACCGGTTAGCTGTCACGAAAGACGTTGTGAGACAGTTGATTCCGAAATAATTGCCGCTCGGCCAAGGTCGATTGTTTCAGCAAACATTTGACCTGCAGTCCTAATGTCCGAACAAACTATTGACTTCTGCGTGTGATGCGTATTACATCAACGGGGAAGTAGCGATGACCATTACTGGCCGGAGTCAGAAGTTCCGCTCAGGCTCCACTCGAAAGGGAGTACCCATGAAGTTCCGATCAGGCTCGCGGCGCGCCGAGACCGACGCCCCGTCACCGCGGACCAAGCGCGTTCCCTTGATGGTCGGCGCACTCGTGTCCGCCTCCCTGATGGTGGCGGCGTGCTCCAGCACCGGTGGCGCACCCGAGAGCAGCGGCGGTGGCGGCGGCGGCACCGGTGGCGGGGTCAACACGCCGCGGTACACGATCGCGATGGTCACCCACGAAGCGCCCGGCGACACGTTCTGGGACCTGATCCGCAAGGGCGCAGAGGCGGCCGCAGCCAAGGACAACATCGAGCTGAAGTACTCCAGCAATCCCGAGGGCCCGGAACAGGGCAACCTCGTCCAGAACGCCGTCGACAGCGACGTCGACGGAATTGCCGTCACGCTGGCTCAGCCAAATCCCTTGGCCCCGGCCGTGAAGGCCGCCGTCGGCAAGAACATTCCGGTCGTCGCGTTCAACTCGGGCATCGACCAGTTCGCCCAGTTGGGCGCGCTGGAGTACTTCGGCCAGGATGAGTCGATCGCGGGTGAGTCGGCAGGGCAGCGCCTGGCCGCCGAGGGCGCCAAGAAGGTCATCTGCGTCATCCAGGAGCAGGGATCTGTTGCTCTGGAGGCACGGTGCGCCGGCGTCAAGAAGGGCTTCACCGGCGGCTCCGTGGAGAACCTGAACGTCAACGGCCGGGATCTGCCGTCGGTCGAGGCCACCATCACCGCCAAGCTGCAGCAGGATCCCAGCATCGACTACATCGTCACGTTGGGCGCTCCCATCGCCTTGACGGCGGTCAAGTCGGTCGGGAATTCGAACAGCGCAGCCAAGATCGGCACGTTCGACACCAACGCAGCGCTGGTGACCGCGATCAAGGACAAGAGCGTGCAGTGGGCGATCGATCAGCAGCCCTACCTCCAGGGCTACCTGTCGGTCGACTCGCTGTGGCTCTACCTGACCAACAAGAACGTGATCGGCGGTGGCAAGGCGGTCCTGACCGGTCCTTCGTTCATCGACGCCGCCAACATCGACTCCGTCGCCGAGCTCGCCTCGGCGGGCACCCGCTGAGTATCGGCCTAGCGAAAGACACCTCATGACTACCCAAGCAGACCTCGACCTCGGGACCCACAAGGTCGTCACCGACGAACGGGTGAAAGAGCAGAACCGTATGCAGCGGCTGCTGATTCGCCCCGAAATGGGTGCACTGATCGGTGCGATCGGCATCTTCATCTTCTTCGCGCTCGTCGCACCGCCGTTCCGCAGCCCCGAGGCCATGGCCACGGTGCTCTACGCCAGTTCGACGATCGGCATCATGGCCGTTGCCGTGGGACTGCTGATGATCGGCGGCGAGTTCGACCTCTCCGCAGGCGTCGCCGTCACGACCAGCGCCCTGGCGGCGTCGATGCTGTCCTACAACCTGCACCTGAACATGTGGGTGGGTGCGGCACTCGCCTTGGTCGTCTCGCTGGCGGTGGGCTTCCTCAACGGCTACCTGGTGATGAAGACCAAGATTCCCTCGTTCCTCATCACACTGAGTACGTTTCTCATGCTCACCGGCATCAACCTCGCGGTCACCAAGCTAATAACCGGTCAGGTGGCGTCGTCGAACGTGGCCGACATCCAGGGGTTCGATTCCGCCGCCTGGTTCTTCGCCCACCGCTTCAACATCGGAGGCGTCGGCATCAGCATCTCGGTTCTGTGGTGGGTTCTGTTCACCGCGATTGCCACCTATGTTCTGTTCAAGACGCGCATCGGCAACTGGATCTTCGCCGTCGGCGGCAACCTCGACAGCGCCCGCGCGGTCGGCGTTCCCGTGAACAAGGTCAAGATCGGCCTGTTCATGTTCGTCGGCTTCGCGGCCTGGTTCGTCGGCATGCACGTGCTGTTCTCGTTCAACACGATTCAGTCCGGCCAGGGAGTTGGCAACGAGTTCCTGTACATCATCGCCGCCGTCATCGGTGGCTGCCTCCTCACCGGCGGCTATGGCACGGCGATCGGCACCCTGATCGGCGCGTTCATCTTCGGCATGACCAACCAGGGCATCGTCTACGCGGGCTGGAACCCGGACTGGTTCAAGTTCTTCCTCGGCGCGATGCTGCTCTTCGCGGTCGTGGCCAACAACGCGTTCCGCAACTACGCGGCGAAGCACTAGGGCGAAAGGAGACAGTCAATGGCTACCACTCTGATCAAGGAGCCCGAAGCCGAGACCCCGTCGGGCGGCGATGGCAGCGGTGCACCGCTCGTCGAGCTCAAGGGCGTTGGCAAGAGCTACGGAAACATCATCGCGCTCAAGGACATCAACCTCCGGGTGGGTGCGGGGCAGGTGACCGGCGTGCTCGGAGACAATGGCGCAGGCAAGTCGACGTTGATCAAGATCATCGCCGGTCTGCACAAGCCCACCGAGGGCGAGCTGCTGGTCGACGGCAAGCCGATGACCTTCGAGTCGCCCAAGGACGCGCTGTCCAGCGGCATCGCCACCGTGTACCAGGACCTCGCGGTGGTCTCGCTGATGCCGGTGTGGCGCAACTTCTTCCTCGGCCAGGAGCTGCGAAAGAAGGGGATCCTGAAGTCGTTGGACATCAACGCGATGCGCGCGACGACGATCTCCGAACTGCACAAGATGGGCATCGACCTGCCCGACGTCGACGCCCCCATCGGGTCATTGTCGGGCGGTCAGCGTCAGTGCGTGGCAATCGCCCGCGCGGTGTTCTTCGGAGCCCGCGTGCTCATCCTCGACGAGCCAACGGCCGCACTGGGCGTCAAGCAGTCGGGTGTGGTGTTGCGCTACATCACCGCGGCCAAGGAGCAGGGCTTCGGCGTCATCTTCATCACTCACAACCCGCACCACGCGCACATGGTGGGCGACCACTTCGTGCTGCTGAACCGCGGGCGCCAGAAGCTGGACTGCACCTACGACGAGATCGACCTCGAGCATCTGACTCAGCAGATGGCCGGTGGCGACGAGTTGCAGGCGCTGTCCCACGAGCTGGGCCGCAAGTAGCGGATCCACGTCCCGATCTCAGAACCCCGTCGGCCGAACGGCCGGCGGGGTTTTGTGCGTACGAGCGAGCAGCCGGCGCGAGTATGGGTTTCACCACGGCTCGCGGTGGAATCTACTTACGACGCAACTTCTTCAGCCGTCGGCTCACCCTCGTGATGGCGGGAACGCTCTCGGCGATGGGCATTTCGATGGTCGGGACCGACCGTTCGTTGAGGCGGGGCCTGCGACGAACCACGAAGCTTGGGGCCTCGGCGGCCGGCCCACCGACCTGCTCCGCACCGCCGTCGAATCCAGCCGTCTCCGGTCGTCGCGCCGCGGCGATCTCGCGCGCGAATTGCAACCCGTCCTGGGGCCGTCGACTCGGGTCCTTGGCAAGCGAGCGGGCGATGAGAGCCTGGATGCGGACGCCTGCTTCGTCGGGAAGCGGGTCGGGTTCGTGTTCGATGTGGCTGGTGGCCAGGGCAACTGGACCGTCACCGGTGAAGAGCTTTCTGCCCGTGATCATCTCGTACCCGACCACGGCGAGGGAGTAGACGTCACTGGCCGGGGTGGCCCCGTCGCCCAGTGCCTGCTCCGGTGACACGTAGTGGGCTGTTCCCATGACGATGCCCGCGTGGGTCAACGTGGCCTCACCGCTGATTCGCGCAATACCGAAGTCAGTGAGCTTGGCGGTGCCGTTCTTCATGACCAGGATGTTGCTCGGCTTGACGTCGCGGTGCACGACGCCGGCGGCGTGCGCGTGCCCGAGAGCACGCGAGGTGCCCTCCAAGATGTCGAGGGCCCGTTCGAGCGGCACCCTGACGTTCTTGTGGATGACGGCATCGAGGGGCTCACCGGGAATGAATTCGGTTGCGAGATAGGTGATCGTCTGTCCCGGCATGACCACGTCGTCGGTGAAGTGGCCGTAATCGACGAAGCGGGCGATCCCGGGATGGTCGAGGGCCGCGATCGTATCCGCCTCGCGACGGAATCTTGCCTGGGTGACGACGTCCTCGGACACGTCATCGCGTAGGACCTTGAGAGCGACGAGCTCCTTGGTGTGAAGGTCCTTGGCCTCCCACACCCAGCCGGTTCCGCCAACGCCGATCAGCCGCTTGAGCCGGAAGCGGTCGGCGATCGTGAAGCCTGCCATCAGCGCCACGGCGGTGCCTCCTTCCGGCTGGCGAAGACCGCAATCGACCGTTTCGGCGCGAACGCCGGGAACGTGTCAACGGTACGGCAGCGCGGCGTGCTGCCGCGTCGTGGATCAGCGGCGCATGCCGACGTAGATCTCGCCGGTGGTGACGACTTCTTCGAGCGCCTCCAGGGAACGACCGCGGGTTTCGGGCACCTGGGTGTACACGAACACCAGGGCGCCCACGCCGATGGCGGCGAAGAGGAAGAAGGATCCGGTGATACCGATGCCCGCGACGAGGGATGGGAAGAACAGCGCCAGGAAGCCATTGGTGGTCCAACCGAAGAAGGCCGAGATCCCAAAGCCCAGTCCCCGCATGTGGAGTGGGAAGATCTCGGCGAGCCACACCCACACGGCGATGTTGAGGAAGGTTTGCATCGACATCACGAATGCGGTGACCAGAGCCAGGATCACGAACGGGCGTGCCGGGTTGCCCGCTGGCAGCAGCATCGAGGCGACACCGACGAGGCAGTGGCACGTGGTCGTCAACGAGAGTCCGATGAGGAAGGTCTTGCGCCGGTCCAGCCGGTCCATGTTGCGCAGCGCGATGATGCCACCGAGCACCGCGACCACTCCGAAGGCGATGTTGGCCAGCATCGCCTGGTTCTCGGACATGCCGGATTCCTCGAGCACCCGGGTGCCGTAGTACATGATCGAATTGATTCCGGTGAGCTGTTGGGTCATGGCGACCCCGATGCCGATGAGGATGATGCGAACCAGCCACCTGTTCCTCAGGATGGCCTTGATCCCAACGACGTGCTCCTTCTTCTCTTCTTCGGCGATCTGTTCGACCTGGCCGAGTTCGGCGATGGCACGATCCTCGGGACGGATGGTCTTGAGGATTGCGAGCGCTTCGTCGCGGCGGCCCTTCTCGACCAGCCATCGTGGCGATTCGGGCATCCGCAGCATGCCGATGAACAGCGCGACTGCGGGCAGGGCGCAGACGCCGAACATGAAGCGCCACACCCCGTCGATGTGACCCCACACGGTGCCGATGATCGCATTGCACACGAAGGCGGCGAGCTGACCCGAGACGATGGCCAGCTCGTTGCGTCCGGTGATCGAACCGCGGATCTCGAAGGGGGCCAGTTCGGCGAGGAATACCGGCACGACCGTGGAGGCTCCTCCGACCGCGAGGCCGAGGATGATGCGTCCGGTGACCAGGACACCGAATCCGGTGGCGGAGAACGTACCCGGCTCGGGTCCGGCCGGTGAGAATACGACGAACAGGACGCCGACGAAGAACAGGACGGCGAGCACCAGGATGGTCTTCCGGCGTCCGATGGCGTCGGAGAGTCGGCCTCCGATGAGCGCACCGAGCGCGGCGGCGAAGATGAGCGAGCTGATGACGACGCCCAGCTGAAGCAGGGAGAGCCCCAGCTCCTTGGCCATCGGCCCTTCGGCGCCATTGGCCACACCGGTGTCGTAGCCGAACAGCAGACCGCCCAGACAGGCAACGATGGAGATGAGCCCGATCCGTTTGAGGTGCGGTCCATCATCGAGTGGCGGGAGTTTGTCTTCAGCCGCCGAGGCTGCGTGTGTAGTCATGCGATTGACTCCTTTGTCGTGCGGCGCGGCCGCCGCGGGTCCGTACTAGGCGTTGACGAGCCGTAAGGCCAAGAGCGTGAAGAAGAGTCGTGTCACCGCCCCACCATTCGTCGGTAACCGAATCGCCGAAGGATTCACGGGGAGGCCGGGGACGCCATTGCCGTGTCGGGGGCGAGGACGATGTCGAAGCGGGCGCGGGACCAGGGGTGCTGGGCGAGGTCGCGTCCGTCGGGGGTGGGGGTGCCTGCGGGTTGCTCCGTGAAGTCGGTGATCAAGGATTCCTTGACCCCGAAGACGGTGTCGCGGTCGAGGAGTTCATCGCCGGCGACGAAGATGTGGGTGACCAGGGTGCGGTGGCCGGGCGCGGCGACCATGAAGTGCAGATGCGATGCGCGCATCGGGGAACGGCCGGTGGCGGCCAGCATGCGGCCGACGGGTCCGTCATGAGGGATGGGGTAGGGCGTGGGGGTGAGGGCCCAGAAGCGGTATCGACCGTCGTGGTCGCTGAACAGATGCGCTCTGGCCGCGACCCGGTCGTCGTCGTATTGCACGTCGTAGAAGCCGTCCTCGTCGGCTTCCCACACCTCGATCCGGGCGTCGGGGATCGGTTGCCCGTCGACGTCGGTCACCGTTCCCTCCACCCAGCAGGGTTCTCCGGAGGCACCGCCGGAGACGTCGCCGCCCTGATCGATGCGCGGCGAGTTCTCGGTGAAGAACGGGCCGAACACGGTCGCCTCGGTGGCATCGCCGTGGGCGACGTTGTTGACGTTGATGGTCTGCATGGAGGCACCCAGGACGTCGGAGAGCAGGATGAACTCCTGGCGACGATCGTCGGTGATGTGCCCGACCTCCGTCAGGAATTCGATCGCGGTGTTCCATTCGGCCTCGGTGAGGCGGACGTCGCGGATGAACGCGTGCAAGTGGCGGACCAGTGCCGTCATCAGCAACGTCAGGCGCTCGTCTTGGCAGCCGTCGAACGACCCCATGACGGTGCGGGTCAGGTGTTCCTCGATCTCGCCCTGACGGTCCGAGACACTCACCCCGTCGAGGAGAGTGGAGCCCTCTTGGCTTGAGACTTGTTGGCTCATAGGAGTTCTCGCTTCATCGTCATTGGCACGCCTCTGCTGATGGTGGGTGGGTCGTCACGATGCGGCGGACGCCTGGCTGGGGGGCCACTGGCCCGCCCACGCCGCAGACAGGAGATCCCGGACGGATTCACGCGTGATCGGTCGGGGGTTGCCGTAGGACCGGCTGGTGACCTCCTCGGCAATGCGTTCGACGTCGGATTCCTGCATGCCCAGTTCGGCGAGGGAACGGGGGGCGCCGAGTTCCCGCGACAGGTGCCACAGCCGGTCTGCCGGGCTCGCGTCCACCCCGAGCGCCCGGGTCAGGGCGTCGACCGCAGCGGGTGCGTAGGGCTCGTTGAACGCAAGGGCGTAGGGGAGTACGACGCTGTGGGTGTCGGAGTGGGAGAGGTTGAGTGTTCCGCCGAGTGCATGGCACAGCTTGTGGTGCAGCGACATCGTCGTCGCTCCCAGTGCGGCGCCGCACATCCACGCTCCGTAGAGCGCGAGTTGACGTCCTTCGACGTCGGCGCCGTCCTCGACGACGACGGGCAGGGCCGCGGCGAGGGCGCGTACGCCCGCTTCGGCCATCAGCGAGATGACCGGGGTGGCATCGGGTGCGTACAGCGCCTCCACCGCGTGGGCCATCGCGTTGAGTCCGCTGGTGACGGACATGCCGATCGGCAGGCTCATCGTCAGCTCGGGGTCGTAGACGACGCTGCGCGGTAACACCTTTGGATCCCGCCCGGTCTCCTTGCGCCCGTCGGTGGTCAAGCCCCACACCGGGGTCATCTCCGAACCGGCGTATGTGGTGGGCACGGCCACGATGGGCAGACCGTGCTTGAGCGCGATGGCCTTGCCGAGTCCGATCGCCGATCCGCCTCCCACGCAGACGCAACCGTCGGCGCCCAGCGAGACGGCCTCGGCCTGCGCGCGTTCGGCGACCTGCGCGGGCACGTGCATGACGGCATCGGCACGTACGCCGACGCTACGCTCGCCAAGGGCCGAGGCCACGAGCTCACCGGCGTCCTCCTGGCCGGGCGAGCACAACACCAACACCCGGCGCAGCCCGATCTCGTCGAGTTCCTCGGGCAACGACGCCACGGAACCGGTGCCGAAGCGGACCCGCATCGGGAGGGCTTCGTAGCGAAAGTCGAAGGTCATCGGTGGTGATCTCCTGGCCGAGGGTGGGTCAGCGCTGGCACGCGGTCCGACGGCGCCGTTGGTCGGGGCTGTTGACGTGGGCACCGTCAGATGGTCCCGGACGGTGTGATGAGGTCCAGGCGACAATCTGCTTCCACCTGTCGGACACTCTGTTCATCTAGTACTATTAGAGCTCATCATGGTGATCCACGCAACTGTCTTCAGTGGACGTGACCGACGTCTCGCGTGCAAGGGGGATCGTGGTCCCGGGTCCTCCAGGGTCGGCTCGAGCCGGCGTGACCGGCACGCGAGCGCCCGATGGACCAGGATTCCCATGACCGCCCAGGCTCAGGAGTGAACGAAAGAGTGAGGCCAGTGAACGCCATTCAGTTACTCGGGAAGGCGGGCCAGATCGTCGACGAGCTCGCCCGGTGGGGGGCTCTCACTGCCGCCGAGTTGGCCAAGGCCACCTCGGAGCCGCGCCCGTCGGTGTATCGGATCGTGGCCGCCTTGGAGCAGATCGAGGCCGTACGCACGGCGGGAGATGGTCGGTTCGAGCTGGGCCCCGCCGTGCTCAGGTGGAGTGATGCGGCAGTCGAGTCGTTCGTCAACCGACACAACCTGCGAAAGCAGTTGCGCTGGGTGCGTGACCAATTGGGCATGAACGTGTACTTCTGCGTACCACATGCCAACGGAGTCCTGTGCCTGGATCACGTCGACGGAACCGCGGTGGACATGCTCGACCTAGGCCCGGGGCGGATGCTTCCGCGCCACGCGGGTGCGGCGTCGTCCGCCCTCATGGCGTTCGCCACCCAGGACGTTCGTAGAGAACTGTTGGCCGCCGCGCCCTTCGAGTCCTTCGCCTCGAAGACCCCGACCAGTGCCGAGGCGCTCCAGGACAACTTCGAGGAGATCGTGGCCCGTGGTTGGAGCGTCGATGACAGTGAACTCGTCGAGGGGGTGGCCGCGGTTGCGGTCCCGGTGCGACGGGCCGACGGTCACACCGCGGCCGTGATCTCGGTGGCAGGTCTGCGGGTCGGCGTCCTGCGGCAGGAGTCGACCGCCGCGGGTGTCCTGCAATCGGCCGCCCAGCAGATCGCCGAGGCCATGGCCGCACCGACGGCGACCCTGGGGCCGGTGGGTGGCGCCGACACCCCGGCGCACGACGCCGGCGCAGAGGCCACGCGGGCTCCGTCCCTGGTGGTCAAGGCCGGGGCGCTCATGGAGGCGCTGGCGCAAGAACGCATCGCGACGTCGGCCCGGCTCACGGAGTTGATCGACGAGCCGGCCAGTTCGGTCTACCGCATGCTCGCCACGCTGGCCGACATCGGCTGGGTCGAGCAGATCGGGCACCGCGGTGCGTACCGCGTCGGCGGCAAGGTGCTGTCGCTGGCCAGCGACCTGACCCGCCACCTGGACATCCGCCGTGCCGCCCTGCCGGTGTTGAAGCGCATTCACGAGGCCACCGGTGAAACCACCTTCCTGTGCGTGCGGCACGGCACCCGTGCGGTGTGCATCGAGCGCATCGACGGCATCCGCGTCAACAGTCGGGTCCTGAGGCTGGGTCGGTCACTGCCGCTTCACGTCGGCGCGGCACCGCGAGCACTGCTGGCCTTCGAGGACCGCGAGGGGTGGGAGGAGTACGCCGCCATTGCCGCACTCGCCGAGAACCTGGGCCGCGACATCTCGCGCTCGGCGCTGTACGCCGAACTCGAGGTCATCCGCAACGCCGGCTTCGTCGTGAGCGACAACACCGTCACTCCCGGCATTGCCGCCGTCGGGGCGCCCATCTTCGACGACCGAGGCTCAGTGGCAGCTTCACTGTCGGTCAGCGGCCTGCGCGAGGGCGTCTTGGCGGAGACCGCGGACGGCGCCCCGTCGGTCACCGACCTGGTCCGCGCCGGTGCCCTCGAGCTGTCGCAATACCTCGGGTTCAAACCCCCGCGTGGTGAACGTACCGGCGAACCAGCGCTCCCTCGGTAGGCACGCCCGGTGTGATGGCATCGCCACTTGACCCGTGATGTGTCACATGCAACAATTGGACACGTTGTCCGTTAGGTGAGACCGACTCGGTTGCGACTCGGTCCCCGCCGCGAATCGACTCGCTCATCCCGCGATCGCGGCATCGGTGGCGACGCCAACGGTTACGTAGTCCTCAGAACAGGCGAAGCCCCCAGAAACGTCGAAGCCCCCAGAAACGTCGAAGCCCTGAAACGAAGGAGACGATGATGTCTGATCCCATAGTGGTCGGCCTCCTCGGCATCACCCATCCGCACGCTTCTGCGCGGGTGCGCGCCCTGCGGGAAATCGACGGGGTGGAGGTGGTTGCGGCCGCCGACGACGATTCGCGTCTGCAGTACTTCACCGACAAGTATGACCTGCAAGCCCGGACCGTCGACGAAATCCTCGGCGACCCACGAATCAACGCGGTCATGGTCCATTCCAAGAGTCGCGACATGGTGCCCCATACCGTGGCTGCCCTCGCCGCCGGAAAGTCCGTCGTCGTGGAGAAGCCCGGCGGAGGCACCGTGGACGATCTCGTCACGCTGCGCGAAGCCGAGGCCGCCCATGCGGATCTCGTCGTGCAGGTCGGATACAACGTCCGACTGGCTGAATCCGTAACCCGAGCAAAGGAATTGATCGAATCCGGGCTGATCGGCGACGTGGTGACGGCGTCCGCCCGCGGAGCAGCGCTGGCGGGCGAGCACCTCACCCAGCATCTCAACCAGCCCGCAGACATGGGCGGGGTGCTGTGGATTCTCGGTTGCCACGTCCTCGATTCCCTGGTCCGGGTGTTCGGAGCCCCGGAGTCGGTCAATGCCCGGGTGCACAAGTCCCCCAAGCTGTCCGACGAGAAGAGTCGCGAGGACTCCGCAGCTGCCCTGCTGAACTACCCGGACATGTCGATCACCTTCAACTTCGACGGCCACGACCACTTGGAGTGGTTCGAGAGTTCGTGCATCACGATCTATGGCACCGCCGGCATGATCGAGGTCGGGATCCTGCCGCAACGGCTGCGCGTCTATGTCGACGCGGATCGCGCGGGCTACCCCGCAGGCTGGACCGAGTGGACGCAGAGTTACTTCACCCCACCGTTCGCCAGGACCGAGCTCAACAGGTTCTCCGAACTGCCCGAGCTGGAGAACATCAGCAACTTCTACACCGAGATGCGTGGATGGATCGATAGCATCCGCACCAAGGCGCCGATCGTGTCGCCGGTGTCCGACGCGCTGACCGTGGCTCGCATCGTCGACGCGTGCTACCGCTCGGAGACGCAGCACGGCGCCGAGATCGAAGTGGGCTCGGCATGACGAATGACGTCGCGGACGCCATCAGCCCAGCGTTGATCGCCACCTGCTGGACCAGCGCGGGCAACGCTGCGCCACTGCGCGAGGACGAGACCAGTCCGGTCTCGTTGGCCCAACGCATTACGGCCATCGCCGACACTGGTTGGCAGGGAATCGGGTTGGTCCACGCCGACCTCGTCCAGGCCCGTGACACCATCGGGTACGCGGAACTGTCCAGGATGATTCGCGACGCCGGCATCGGCATCGTGGAGGTCGAATTCCTCAACGACTGGTGGGCCACCGGGGAAGTGCGGGCAGCATCCGATCTGTTGCGCGCCGAGTTGTTCGAGGCGGCTACGGCGCTCGATGCTCGTCACATCAAGATCGGTGCCGGACTGACCGACGACCCGCTGCCGTTGGCCACGATGGCCAGCGCCTTCCGCGACCTCGCGGACGAGGCCGCAGACGCCGGAGTTCTGCTGGCTTTGGAAGCCACGCCGTTCTCGCATCTGCGGACCACCGCCGAGGCCGTGGAAGTCGTCACCAGCTCGGACAGCCCAGCCGCCGGATTGATGATCGACATCTGGCACACCCACAAGACGGGTCTGTCGCATGACGATCTGTGGAAGGTCGTGCCCATCGAGCGAGTGATCGCCGTGGAAGTCGACGATGGCTTCGCAAGGACCAACAAGACAGTGATGGACGTCGTCGACGACACCATCAACCACCGGACCTATTGTGGCCGTGGCGACTTCGATACCGCCACCTTCATCCGGCGCACGATCGATGCCGGGTATGACGGGCCGTGGGGGGTCGAGATCATCTCCGCCGAGCACCGTGGCACTCCGGTCGTCGATGGTTTGCGCATCGCTCGTTCGACGGCGCTGGAGAGCTTCCGGCAAGCGTCGCGCCTGGCCTGATCCGACCGGCGTCGGACGGGGGCCCAGGTCTTGTTGCCAGGTTCCACGGGCACAATCGATAGTGGAGCTAGGTAACGACGGCGGAGGGAAGCGATCAATGGCCAGGACCGACAACGACACGTGGGACATCAACGAGAGCGTCGGCGTCACCGCGCTCGGCGTCGCCGGAGGCAGGGCGGCCGAGACCAGGAGCTCCAACCCCCTCATCGACGACCCGTTCGCGAGCCTGTTCCTGAATGCGGCTGGCGATGGCATCTGGAAGATCTATCTCAGCGACGAACCGCCTGCCGAGCTGGTCGAGGTCGACCCCGACTTCGGTAAGCGCACCGAGGCGATGAAGAGCTACATCGGCTCGCGCACCAAGTTCTTCGACGAGTTCTTCCTCGCCGCGGCCGCCGACGGCGTCCGTCAGGCCGTCATCCTGGCATCGGGGCTCGACGCACGGGCCTGGCGACTGGCCTGGCCTCAGGGAAGTGTGGTCTACGAGATCGACCAGCCCAAGGTGCTCGCATTCAAGCTCGAGACGCTGGAGTCCCACGGTGTCGAGCCCATCGCCCGGCTGGTCGACGTCGGCATCGACCTTCGCGAAGACTGGGCGAAGGCGTTGGTGGACGCGGGCTTCGACCCTGCCGCGCCGACGTCGTGGTCGGCCGAGGGGCTGCTTCCGTACCTGACGCCGGAGGCGCAGGACCTCCTGTTCGACCGCATCCAGTCGCTGAGCGCTCCGGGCAGCCGGGTTGCGGTCGAGGCCTTCACGGGTGAGTTCTTCAGCGACGAGAGCATCGCCCAGCGCAAGGAACAGATGGAGAAGTACCGGGAAGTTGCGGAGAAGCTCGGCAGCGACGCCGGAACCGACATCGGCGAACTTCTCTACGAGGGGAAACGGACCGAGGTCACCGATTGGCTTGGCGCACATGGCTGGAAGGTCACCGCCATCACCTCCGACGATCTGTTGGCGAGCTACGGCCGCACACTCCCGAGCGACGTCGACGCGCCGGTGCCGAACAGCGTGTTCGTCGAGGGGCGGCTTCCCTAGGGTCGCTGGGACGGGGAGCCCGCCGGCACGCTCACGCCGGTCGCAACTGCCTGACGTCGCCCCTCGGCCCCCGTAGTTCAGGGAGCACCTGGTGGCGGAGCAGGGCGAGCACACCCGAATCGGCGAGAGGGATCAGGACGGCGCCGTCGGCAATGCCCAAACCATGGATGTCGTTGATCAACCCCACCAAGCCCGTCGGCGTTCCGACGTACGAGAGAGTGTCCCCGCCACCGCGGCCGTCGGCTTCGCTCATCGTCTTCCTGGCGGTCCGGGCATCGCGGGCGATCACGACCTCGATGTCGACCAGGACGTCGACGCCGGGGCGGTCATAGCGGACAGAGGCCGCCCGCCGAGCGGCGTCGCTGAGATCGTGCGCCCGAATGCGGACGAACTCGCCGGCGCCGTCCACCCGGACGTCCGTCCCGGCGGCAACGCCCACGCGCACGGGTCCGGTCGGTGTGATGTCGAAGGTGGCCATGGTGCCCCTCGGGATGCGGTGGGTGCCGTATGTCGTCATACGGTCCTTGTCGCAACGTCGAAAGGGCCGCCAGGCTTCCACGGCCGACGGATGAGCATCGAACGGGCACCTGGGAGCCGGTTGGCCGAGCGGCCCGCAGGTGATCAGGCCCAGGGTCCGAGCGATCACACAGTGGCGTCCTGCAGTGCCGCATTCGCGGCCTTGAGCACCTCCGCCGCCACCGCGATCCCTTCGATGCGCCCCAGCTCGGTGTCCTCGTGCTCGATGTTGACCAGCATGTCCGGGTCGACCTCGTGCAGGGCGCGCAGGAATTCGGTCCAGTAGGCG